>CADCUO010000222.1 GCA_902805915.1 uncultured Propionibacteriaceae bacterium
AGATAGTGCTTGACCGCGGGGCTGACGTAGACGTCCTTGACGGCGTCGACCAGCCCCCGCACGGTCGCGGCGTCCGTCACCGGTTGCAGGGCCGCGAGCGGGTCCGACGACCCGTGCGAGTCCAGCATGTCCAGCTCGGCGCTCGGGGTGGGGTAGCCCATCTCGATCCGGGCCATGAAGCGGTCGCGCTGCGCCTCCGGAAGGGGGTAGGTGCCCTCCATCTCGATGGGGTTCTGGGTGGCCACGACCATGAACGGCGCCTCCAGCAGGTAGGTGGTGCCGTCCACGCTGACCTGGCGCTCCTCCATCGACTCCAGCAGCGCCGACTGGGTCTTGGGCGAGGCTCGGTTGATCTCGTCCCCGACCACGATGTTGGCGAAGATGCCGCCGGGCTTGAACTCGAAGTCGCGGGTCTCCTGGTTGTAGATGGAGACGCCGGTGATGTCGGAGGGCAGCAGGTCGGGCGTGAACTGGAGCCGGCGCACCGAGCAGTCGATGGAGCGGCCGATGGCCTTGGCCAGCATCGTCTTGCCGACTCCGGGGACGTCCTCGACGAGCAGGTGGCCCTCGGCGAGCAGCACCACCAGGGCGAGGTCGACCGAGCTGCGCTTGCCCTCGATCACCCCTTCGATGGCCTGGCGAACCCGGCCCACCACCTGCACGACGTCACCCAGGGAGAAGGTGTCGCCCACCACCGCGTTGTCGTAGCTCAGACTCACTGCGCCTCCGTGCCGATGGTCAGAACCCTGCCCCGGTGTCCTGCCGACAGGCTCCGCCGCGACCCCGTTGCGGGGCGCGTGCACCTAAACCATACGTGGTGGCGAACGACGCCGGTCGGGTCACGGACACCCGAGTGGCGCCACCGGTCCCGGCTACGGTGAGTTGTGGGGGGATGTGGAGTACAGTGGCGCAAAGTGGAGTGGATCGGATCAATCGTGGAGCAATTCGGAGTGGTGACGGCCACCCGGGTCGGAGGAGGTGCGGTGCATGTTTCTCGGTACCCACACCCCCAAGCTCGACGAGAAGGGACGGTTCTTTCTGCCGGCCAAGTTCCGAGATGAGCTGGCGGCCGGACTGGTCATCACGCGCGGTCAGGACCGCTGCCTGGCGATCTGGCCGGCTGCCGCGTTCATCGAGCAGACGTCGGCCCTGCGCAACGCACCATCGAGCAACAAGCAGGTCCGGGACTACCAGCGCATGCTCGCGTCGGGGGCCTCGGACGAGACGCCGGACAAGCAAGGTCGGGTGACGATCCCTCCCCATCTGAGGGCGTACGCCGGCCTGGACAAGGACTGCGTCGTGGTCGGAGCGATGAACAGGGTCGAGGTCTGGGACAGCGCCGCGTGGGAGCAGTACGCAGGAGAGCAGGAGTCGGCGTTCGCCGACATGAACGACGACGTCTTCCCGGGACTGTGAGGTGGCGACACCTGACGGGGCCGAGGAGGCAGCAGCAGGACCAGGGCTCGTGTCCTGAGGTTTCAACCCGCAGGCCTGACCAGCTGGCACACCTTCCCCGGTGCCAGGTGACTTCCCGCAGGCCTCGGGTTGAAACCCCTCGACACGATCCGCCCACTGGTCAAGCACGACCCGCCCCTGGCCGGGCGGCAGTTCGAGCACCACACACAGCCGTACGCGCCCGCCGGGGCGCCGATGAGGGGTCGAGATGTCACTGGGCGAGCGGCACACACCCGTGATGCTGACCGAGGTGGTGTCCCTGCTGGCACCGGCTCTGGACCCGACCCCCGACGGCCCGGCGATCCTGGTCGACGCCACCCTGGGTCTGGCCGGTCACGCGGAGGCACTGCTCAGGGCCTGCCCGGAGGCGCACCTGGTCGGGCTCGACCGGGACCCCCAGGCGCTGGCGCTGGCTGCCGAGCGCCTGAGACCGTTCGCCGAGCGGACCACCCTGGTCGAGGCGGTCTACGACGAGCTGCCGGAGGTGCTCGACCGGCTAGGCCACCCCCGGGTGCAGGGCGTGCTGCTCGATCTCGGTCTCTCCTCCCTCCAGATCGACCAGCCCGAACGCGGCTTCGCCTACGCGGTGGACGCGCCGCTGGACATGCGCATGGACGGCAAGCAGCTCCTCACCGCGGCCGAGGTGCTCAACACCTACTCCGTGCGTGACCTGGCCCGGGTGCTGCGGACCTATGGCGAGGAGCGGTTCGCCGACCGGATCGCGCGGCGGGTGGTCAGCGAGCGGGAACGCGCACCGTTCACGACGTCGGCGCGGCTGGTTGACGTGTTGCGCGACGCGATTCCGATGGCCACCCGCAAGACTGGTGGCCATCCGGCCAAACGCACGTTCCAGGCCCTCCGGATCGAGGTCAACGCAGAGTTGGACGCATTGGAGTCGGTGCTCCCCAGCGCCATCGCGGCACTGACCCTGCACGGGCGCATCGCCGTGCTGGCCTACCACTCGCTCGAGGACCGGCTGGTCAAGCAGATCCTCGCGGTGCTGTCCCACGACTCCGCCCCGCGCAACCTTCCCGTCGTGCCGGCCGGGTACGGACCCCAGCTGACGCTTCTCACCCGGGGAGCGCAGCGGCCGAGCGCCGAGGAGGCCGAAGCCAACCCGCGGGCGGCCTCCGCCCGGCTGCGAGCCGCCATGCGGATCGAGGAGGCAGCGTGAGCGCTCTCTGGGCCCCGGTCGCGGACCGTCGCGACAGCGCCGTGCCTCCCGAAGCCGGGCGTCGACCGCCGCTGCGGGCGGTGCCCCGTGCCCTGCCGCGGCTGGCTCGGGTGCCCTTCCTGCTGGTGCTGATCGCCCTGTTCGGCCTGGGGATGACGGGGCTGCTGATGCTCAACACGACCCTGCAGAACCAGGCGTTCCAGGTCAGCACCCTGAACCGGCAGGCCACCGAGCTGGCCCACACCCAGGCCGACCTGGAGAGCCGGCTGGACCGGGCAGCCGCGCCGCAGGTGCTCGCGCAGCGGGCGACCTCCCTGGGGCTCCGGGCCAACCCGCACCCCGCCCTGCTGGTGCTGCCCGAGGGCGAGGTGCTGGGCAAGCCGCAGCCGGTGATCGGCAACGAGGTGCCCACCATGATCGTCAAGACGGCGGCTCAGCTGGCCGCAGAGCGGGCAGCCGCCGCCCCCC
>CADCUO010000223.1 GCA_902805915.1 uncultured Propionibacteriaceae bacterium
GAGATGCTTGACATCTTCCGCAGTGTGGTAGTGAGGCGAGGGGATGAGGCGATGGCGCCCGGAGACCTGTTGCCGCTGTCGTTGCCCCAGAACCTGGCCGTGGATGACGATGCCGCGCAGGCTTGACCGATCCAGACTTGATCAGGGTGACATGCTTTGTCTAGGAAGTGATGACTGTCATGGGTAAGCCGAACATGCTGCAGCGAGCGCTGCGTCGGCTCGGGTCCTCCACCGAGGAGCTTGAGTCAGAGGAGTTGCAAGAGTCGGTCCGCGCCTCGGGTGCGGTGCCGATCAAGACCTGCGAGGACCGCCAGCTGGTGCAGCTCACCGGTACGGTGAGCAACGTCACCATCACCCCCCGGGCCGGGCACCCGGCCTTGGAGGTGGAGCTGCGCGACGGCTCCGGAGCCGTGACCTTGGTGTGGCTGGGACGCCGAGCCATCCCGGGGATCGACGCTGGACGCTCTCTTAAGGTCGCCGGCCGGATCAGCTGTCATGACGGCCGCCGGTTGATCTACAACCCGCGGTACGAGCTGTTGCCGTCGCCAGCGGCTTCATGAGTCGGGACCGACCCGCCGCCGAAGGGGCCGGCCTCGCCGACGACTCCGCGTCACTCACCCGGTCCGCCCCGCTCGATCGATATGCCACAGCGAACAACCCCGACGCACCCAGTAGCACCGCCGCAGTGGATGGCGCCGATCCCGCGACGCCTGATCCAAACGCCGCGCCGCAGTTTCGCTACGTCGAGGAGTTCGTCCGTCACCAGCTGTCGGAGTCGATGGGCGGTGTCCGGGGCATGCTGGAGGCGGCCCTGCCGTTCGTCGGGTTCACCATCGCGTGGGTGATCGGTCGGCAGCTCTATCCGGCGCTCGGAACGGCCGTCGGTGTGGCCGTGGTACTCGGGATCATCCGGGTGGCACAGCGGCAGTCGGTGAAGTATGTGGCGCAGGCCATCTTCCCGACGGCCATCGCGGCTCTGATCGCTGCCCGGACCGGTCGGGCCGAAGATGTCTTCTTGCCAGGCATCCTCTACAACGGGGTGCTGGCGCTGGTGTCGATCTTCACCATCGTCATCCGCCGCCCGCTCGTCGGCTACCTGATCGGCGCCGCCATCGGCGACCCGACGGGATGGATCCGCGACCGTGGGCTGGTGAAGATGACGAGCAAGCTGACCGCCGTGCTCGCGGTGCCGTACGTGCTCCGGTTCGTCATCCAGCTGCCGTTGTTCCTGGCCAGCAACGTGCTGGCCCTGGGCATTGCGAAGGTGGTACTGGGTTGGCCACTGCTGCTGGCGGCCTTGTTCTGCATCGGGCTGCTGCTGTCCAAGGGCAGGACTCCGATGGAGGACTCCGCGTACAGCCGATCCATCAGCTCTCCGACGAGCCCCGCTTAGCTGGTGGGGCTCCGACTAGCCCCGCCTAGCCGGTTAGAGCGATTGGGCCCGCGGCGTCGGGGTGGTCGTCATCTGGATCGTCGCGTTGCGCGGGGCCAACATGTGGGCGAGGTCGTGCTCGTAGTCCTGCGCGGTGATGAACAGCAGCTCGTCCCGAGCCTCCAGGGTGCCGTCCCGGTCCGGCGCCCGAGCGTGGCCGTCGCGGATGATCGCGACCAGCACGACGTCGCCGGGAAACACCAGGTCGCCCAGCCGGGAGCCGACGCACGGGCTGTTCTCGGGCAGGGTCATCTCCACCAGGTTCGCCTCACCTTCGTGGAAGGTGAGCAGCCGGACCAGGTCCCCAACGGTCACCGCCTCCTCCACCAGCGCGCACATCAGCCGCGGCGTGGAGACTGCCACGTCGACACCCCAGACGTCGTTGAACAGCCACTCATTCTTCGGGTGGTTGACCCGAGCCACCGTACGAGGCACGCCGAACTCGGTCTTGGTAAGCAGCGAGATGACCAGGTTCGCCTTGTCGTCGCCGGTGGCTGCGATGGCCACGTCACAGCTGTCGATGCCGGCTTCCTCCAGCGAGGACAGCTCGCAGGCATCCGCCAGCAGCCATTCCGCCTCCGGCAGCGTGCTGGACTTGATAGCGCGGGGGTCGCGGTCGATCAGCAGGATCTGGTGGCCGTTCTCCAACAGCTCGGCGGCGATCGACCGGCCCACATTGCCGGCCCCGGCAATTGCTACCCGCATTGTCATTCTCCCTTGGGTGGGTTGCCGAGGATGGACTCCACCTCGGCAAGCCGGGAATCGGTGACGGCGGCGTACAGCAGGTCGCCGTCCTGGAAGATCGTGCTGTTCTTCGGCACCATGCCGGTACCCAGGCGGAACACGAACGGGATGCGCGCGTCGGTGGCCCTCTCGATCTGGCCGACGCTGCGACCGACCCAGCTGCGGTCGACATGAACCTCCATCAGACGGACCGTGCCGGAGGGGTCACGCCAGTGAGGTTCCGAGCCGGCCGGCAGCAGCCGGCGGAGCACCTGGTCGGCGGTCCAGCGGACCGTGGCCACGGTGGGGATACCGAGCCGTTCGTACACCTCGGCCCGGCCTGGGTCGTAGATCCGGGCCACCACGTTGTGCACGTCGAAGGTCTCTCGGACCACCCGAGCCGACAAGATGTTGGAGTTGTCACCGCTGGACACTGCCGCAAATGCCTCGGCATCCTCGATCCCGGCCTCCAGCAGCACTTCTCGGTCGAATCCGACGCCCTTCACCGTACGGCCGTTGAAGTCTGGACCCAGGCGCCGGAAGGCGTCGGTGTCGAAGTCGATCACAGCCACCGTGTGGCCGCGCTTCTCCAGCCCTCTAGCCAGGCTGGACCCGACCCGGCCGCAGCCCATGATCACGATGTGCACACCACAGACGCTACACCGGGTTTCCACCCGCTCCGATGTGCGTCTACATCGTTATAGGCTGTCCCCCCGTGACTGTGTCCGATGTGGGCAAGCGGCTGCTGGTCGGCCGCAAGCTGCGTAGTGCACAGCTCGGAGAAACGCTGCTACCCAAACGGATCGCCCTCCCGGTCTTCGCGTCCGACGCGTTGTCCTCGGTCGCCTACGCCCCGGATGAGATCCTGCTCACGCTGTCCTTGGCCGGCCTGGCGGCGTACGCGTTCTCCTGGAAGATCGCCATTCTGGTCGCCATCGTGATGCTGGTGGTAGTGGCGTCCTATAGACAGAACGTGCATGCCTACCCCTCCGGCGGTGGGGACTACGAGGTGGCCACCGTGAACCTCGGGCCCAACGCCGGGCTGACCGTGGCCAGCGCGCTGCTGGTGGACTACGTCCTCACCGTGGCGGTGTCAATCTCATCCGGAGTGCAGAATGCCAAGTCGGTGGTCCCCTTCATCGACGGCCACGAAGGCTGGATAGCCGCCATCGCCACTCTGGTGCTGATGTCGTTCAACCTCAGAGGGGTCCGCGAGTCCGGCACCTTCTTCGCGATCCCCACCTACTGCTTCATGGTCGCCATTCTCTCGATGGTCGGGTACGGGCTGTTTCGGATTGTGGTGCTCGACCAGCCGATCCAGGCCCACAGTGCCCAGTACGGCATCGAGCCCGACCCCGACTACGCAGCCTTCAGCGGGTTCTTGATGATCGCCCTGCTGGCGCGGGCGTTCTCCTCCGGCTGCGCTGCGCTGACCGGCGTCGAGGCCATCTCCAACGGCGTCCCCGCGTTCCGCAAACCCAAGAGCCGCAACGCCGCCACCACGCTGCTGATGCTGGGCACCTTGTCGGTGACCATGCTGATCGGAGTCGTGACGCTGGCCAACCTCACCAACCTGAGACTGATCGACACCGGTCACTCCCACTACACGCTGAATGGCCAGCGGGTTGAGGTGGTGGAGGAGACAGCGATCGGTCAGCTCGCCGCCGCAGTCTTCTCCGACTTCAGGCCGGGCTTCTACTTCGTGGTCGCCGCCACGATGATCATCTTGTTCCTGGCGGCGAACACCGCGTTCAACGGCTTCCCGGTGCTCGGCTCGATCCTGGCTCGCGACGGCTACCTGCCCCGGCAGCTGCACACTCGGGGCGACCGGTTGGCCTACAGCAACGGCATCGTGGTGCTGGCCTTTTTCGCAATCGTGCTGGTGCTGACCTTTCGGGCTGATGTCACGGCGCTGATCCAGCTGTACGTGGTCGGAGTGTTCGTCTCGTTCACCGTCAGCCAGCTCGGCATGCTCCGACACTGGACCCGGCTGCTGCGGACCGAGCGTGACCCCGCCACCCGGTCCCAGATTATCCGCTCCAGGATCATCAACGCGGTCGGCCTCACCATGACCGGCACCGTGCTGGTGATCGTGTTGTTGTCCAAATTCACCCAGGGCGCCTACATCGCCATCATCGCGATGTCGGTGCTGTTCTTGATCATGAAGCTGATCCGTCGGCACTACGATGCGGTCGGGGAGGAGACGGCGCTGGTAGCGGATGAGGACCGGCTGCTGCCGAGCCGGGTCCATGCCATAGTGCTGGTCAGCAAGCTGCACAAGCCGACTGCTCGCGCACTCGCCTTCGCCAAGGCGACCCGCCCCAACACCCTCGAGGCCCTCACCGTGGACGTCGACCCGGAGGAAACCGAGCGGCTGCGGAGCAAGTGGGAGGAGATGGGCATCGACATCCCGCTCAAGGTCGTCTCGTCGCCGTACCGCGAGGTCACCCAGCCGATCCTGGACTACGTCAAGAACGTCCGGAGCGAGAGCCCACGGGATGTGGTCACGGTCTATATTCCGGAGTACGTCGTGGGGCACTGGTGGGAGCAGATCCTGCACAATCAGAGCGACCTCCGGCTGAAGGGCAGGCTGCTGTTCACACCGGGGGTGATGGTGACCTCCGTCCCGTACCTGTTGTCGTCCTCGGACAAGGCGGAGCGGCGGATGCGTCGTGATGATGCCCCCGATGTCCGTCGGACGCTACATCAGTAGCTGGGCATCAGTGGCTGGGCATCAGTAGCGGGACAGCGTTTGGAGAGCGCCGGGGGACACCCCCGGTGGGGAGGGGCGATGTGATCCAGCAGGATGCGGAAGCCGCGGAGCTGATTGGCCCCGTTGAGGTCGGTCCGGTCGCGCACGGCGGTCACTGCGTGGCTCGATACCAGGGCCGGGTCATCTTCGTTCGGCACACGCTGCCCGGTGAGTCAGTGACGGTTCGGCTCACCGACACCAGCCACGACAGGTTCTGGCGCGGTGACGCCGTTGACGTCATCAAACCCGCTGCCGAGCGGGTGGTACCGCCGTGCCCGGTAGCCGGTCCGGGACTGTGTGGCGGCTGCGACTTCCAACACGTCGATCTGGCGGCGCAGCGAGAGCTGAAGCGCGCCGTGGTGGCTGAGCAGCTGCAGCGCCTCGCCTCAATCTCGTGGCGAGGTGAGGTGGAGGAGGTCAGCACGCTGCAGACCCGGGACGGGCTGAGATGGCGGACTCGGATGCGCTACCACGTCAACAGCGAGGGCAAGGTCGGTCTCCGGGCCCACCGCTCGCATGACATCGTGCCGCTTCCCGACGGCGGCTGCCCGATCGCTGCTCCGGAAACGCCCGACGTCACCGTGGAGTCGTTCCCGGCAGGTACGGAGCTGGCCACGGCGCCCGGCGTACTGCTGGTGGATGGTCGGCCGCAGGCGGGGCAGTCCGCAGTGCATGAACACGCCGCCGGCCGCGACTGGGAGGTCGCCGTCGACGGCTTCTGGCAGGTGCACCCGGCCGCCGCCGACACGCTGGTCCAGGCGGTGGTGGACGGCCTGCAGCCGCACGATGGCGACAAGGCGTTCGACCTCTACTGTGGCGTCGGGCTCTTCGCCGGGGCGCTGGCCGACCGTGGCTGTCGAGTGTGGGCGGTAGAGCAGAGCAAGCCGGCCATCCGCGCTGCCTACCGCAATCTCGCCGACGTCTCCTCCCAGGTGCATCTCAGCGTCGGTCGGGTGGAGCGCCAGCTGGCTCGGATGCCGCGGCGGTGTGACCTGGTCGTACTCGACCCGCCTCGCACCGGCGCCGGGCGCGCGGTAGTGGAGGC
>CADCUO010000224.1 GCA_902805915.1 uncultured Propionibacteriaceae bacterium
CCCCAGCTAAGCGCATCACCGGCGTGGTGGACCTCGTCCAAGATGACCAGGGTCTTGAACGCCTCGGTACGGATCCGCAGCCCCAGCGGGTTCATCGCCACCCCGGCGTACGTCAGCGCTATCCCGACGAAGTCCCGGCTGGTCCTCCCCTGCTTGGTGCCGAAGCTTGGGTCGATGGAGATCCCGATCTTGTGCGCTGCCTCGGCCCACTGGGTCTTGAGGTGCTCGGTCGGCGCGACGATGATGATGCGGTCGATCTGGCGGCGGGACAACAGGTTTGCGGCAAGCGTGAGCGCGAACGATGTCTTGCCGGCACCGGGGGTCGCCGCCGCCAGGAAGTCTCGGGGCACGGTGGAGAAGTACTGCTGCAGCGCCGCTTCCTGCCAAGCCCGGAGTCGCTTGGCGGTGCCCCACGCCGCTCGGTTCGGGAAGGCCGGTGGAAGACCGGTACTGGCGATCTCGGGTCGAGGCTTTGTCACTGGCCGCAGTTTAGCCGGACGCTGGTCTCAGACTGACGCTGTCTGCTGGCCCGGCGCCCTGCGGCGTGGACGCCGACGTCTCAGGACTTGGCCAGCTCGTTGTCGATCCGGCCCACCCGCAACGACATCCCGAAGCTCACCAC
This sequence comes from uncultured Propionibacteriaceae bacterium, assembly GCA_902805915.1. GTDB lineage: Bacteria > Actinomycetota > Actinomycetes > Propionibacteriales > Propionibacteriaceae > Microlunatus. The sequence continues at coordinate 623 of CADCUO010000224.1, forward strand.
AGCAACCAACCCCATCGTGGCCAGGACGCCACCAAAGGCTGCGGCGGAGCTTCCGTCCGGGCGCAGGGTGTTGAAGATCGACCCGGCCAGCCCCACGAAGATGCTTGCTCCGAGCGCTTCGCCGAGCTGGAGTGATGAGGCGTTCCGCCCCTGTTCGGCGACCGTCGAGACGGTCATCACTGCGAGTGAGGTGCTGGCCATTGACAGGCCCATGCCGAGGCCGCCGAGGATCCAGGCGACGGCGATGATGCCCGCCCAGATCTGCGGTACGGCGGCCGTTACGGCGGCCAGCGACAGGCCGAGGACCAGCGACACGGTCCCGACCGTGATGATTCGATCCCGACGTAGCGCCAGCGACGGGCGCGACTGAATCCAGGAGCCGGTGGTCCATCCCAGGGCGCCGAGCGTCAGTACGCCACCGGCGAGCACCAAAGGGAGGCCGCGCTGTTCCACCAGCATCAACGGGATGAATGCCTCGGCTCCGAAAAATGATCCCGCAATCAAAGCTCGGACCACGATCACCGACGGCAGCCCGCGGGAGAAGCGAAAGAACCGCGGTGGCATCAGGTTCGGCAGGCTGGCTGTGAGCAGACCGAGCCCGACCGCCGCCAGAACCCCGCCGGCCACGTCGAGTCGCTGCCCCGCCAGCTGGATAGCGGCGGCGCCGATGGCTGCGAGCGCAGCCGCCCACAGCGGCGCTGGCCTCCGGGTGGCAGGCTCCGTGGGCCGGGCCGGAGGAGTACGCATCAGCTGAAGCAGTGACGGCACCACCATCACCGACGCGATGGCCAGCAGTGGAAGTACTGCCAAGAACACCGACGGCCAGCCGAACCGGGAAGTCAGAAAGGCGGCCACCGGCGGGCCGACGAAAGCCGGCAGGACCCATGCGGTGGAGATGTAGGAGAACATCCTGGGTCGCTGCGACGGGTGGAACACCTGCGCGATGCACACGTAGACGGCAACGCTCATGGTGCCGCTGCCCAGCCCTTGCACCAGCCGCGCAGCGATCAGCTGAAGCATGCTCTGGGCAACGGCGGCGATGAGCAGGCCGACGGTGAAGATGCCCATCCCGACCAGCATCGGCCGAGCCGGGCCGACCCGGTCGGCGATCCGCCCCGAGGCGACTGTCGCGAACAGCATCCCGATCGAGAACAGCGAGAACGCCCACGCGTAGATGCCGAGCCCGTTCAGCTCCCGCGCCGCCTGCGGCATGGCTGTGGCCACGGCCATCGCCTCAAAGGCGATCGCGACCACTGCCGTACACAGGCCGATGGCAAGGCCACGCCGGGACACGGTTCCAACGGAGGATGACACAACGCCCTAGTGGATCACCCTCAAGCGGTGCAGACCAACTGGGTTCCCAACCGAAGGTGACGCGGTGGGGTTCCCTCCGCCCGGAGTCGGCCTAGAATGACCCTCGTGAGCCAGCAGCAACTGAGTCCGGGCGCCGAGACGATCGTCGACGAGCGCACAGAGTTCCGCCTCGACGAGGGCGACCACGAGCGCTTCTCCCACTATGTGCCGAAGGAGAAGCTGACCGAGGCGATGGTGATGGGGACACCGGTGGTCGCGCTCTGCGGCAAGGTGTGGGTTCCCAGCCGCGACCCGCAGCGCTTTCCGGTCTGTCCTGAGTGCAAGGAGATCTGGGAGGGCCTGAAGAAGGGCAAGGACGACGACGAGTAGCCTTCGCCGACTCACCACGAACAAATCAGCCCCGAGAGTCTTCTCGGGGCTGATCGTTGTGCGGACCGTTTCGGGTCAGTAGCGGTAGGAGTCGGTCTTGTACGGTCCCTCCACCGGAACGCCCAGGTAGCCAGCCTGCTTCTCGGTCAGCTCAGTCAGCTTCACGCCCAAGGCCGGCAGGTGCAGCCGTGCCACGGCCTCGTCGAGGTGCTTGGGCAGGGTGTACACACCGACCGGGTACTCGTCGGTGCGGGTGAAGATCTCGATCTGTGCCAGCACCTGGTTGGTGAAGGAGTTGCTCATCACGAAGCTCGGGTGACCGGTCGCGTTGCCCAGGTTCATCAGCCGACCCTCGCTCAGCACGATGATGCTGTGCCGGGAGTCGCCGTCGGCGTCGAAGATCCACTCATCGACCTGGGGCTTGATGTTGTTGCGGGTGATCCCCGGGGTTTTCTCCAAACCGGCCATGTCGATCTCGTTGTCGAAGTGGCCGATGTTTGCGACGATCGCCTGGTGCTTCATCCGGCTCATCTGCTCTGCTGTGATGACGGAGTAGCAGCCGGTTGCGGTGATGTAGATGTCGGCGATGGGCAGCGCCTCTTCCAAGGTCGTGACCTGGTAGCCGTCCATCGCCGCCTGCAGTGCGCAGATCGGGTCGACCTCGGTCACGATCACCCGGGCGCCCTGGCCGCGAAGTGACTCAGCACAGCCCTTGCCGACGTCGCCGTACCCGCAGACGACGGCGACCTTGCCGCCGATCAGCACGTCGGTGGCCCGGTTCAGGCCGTCGATCAAGGAGTGGCGGCAGCCGTACTTGTTGTCGAACTTCGACTTGGTGACCGAGTCGTTGACGTTGATCGCGGGGAACAGCAGCTGCGAGTTGCGGAACATCTCGTACAGCCGGTGGACACCGGTGGTGGTCTCCTCGGTGACGCCCTTGATGGCGTTGGCGACGTCAGTCCAGCTGCGTCCCTCTGAGAGCGACCGGCGCAGCAGCGCCAGGATCACCCGGAGCTCCTCGGGGTCGTCCTCACCGGCCTGCGGAACCTCGCCAGCCTTCTCGTACTCCACGCCCTTGTGCACGA
>CADCUO010000225.1 GCA_902805915.1 uncultured Propionibacteriaceae bacterium
GGCCAGCTGGTCCTCGGGAGCGGGCTGGGCGACCTTCGCCCGAGCGCGCGAGGCCAGCTTGCGCGCGGCCGCCGGCGTGGTGTCGAGGAGCGCAGCGATCGTGGGGAACTCGAAGCCGAAGCTGTCGTGGAGCACGAAGGCGACCCGCTCGCGCGGCGAGAGCCGGTCGAGCACGACGTGCAGGGCAAGACCGACGGTGTCGGCGAGCGCGATGTCGTCGGCCGGATCGTTCTCGGTCACACCTGGCTCGACCAGATCGACGGGGACGGGGGTGCGTGAGCGGAGCCGGTCGAGGCACAGCCGGGTGGTCACGGTCGTCAGCCAGGCCGGCAGGCTCTCGATCTCCGCGTCCGTCCCATGCAGCCGAAGCCACGCCTGCTGCACGACGTCCTCGGCCTCGGCGTGGTCACCGAGCACCCGGCTCGCGATCCCCACCAGGCGCGGTCGCTCTGCCTGGAACCGCTCCGTCTGGTCCACGACATCCACCCTTCCACCTCTGCTGCTCACACCCCACTGACGCTCCAGGTGGGCCGAGTGTGACCACGCCGGACGTACGCGCCGCAGCCTCCGCCCGACGATGCCGCTGCCCGCCGGGACGGATGCGAGGGGCCTGGGAGTCACCGGCTCGTTCCGCGTGCTTCTCCACCAGCGGTGCTTGAGCAGCGAGGTGGCGACGCTCCGACGTCCTTGTGATGCGCAGCCTGCTTGCTGAAGGCGGAGCCTTGCTCGGCTCCGACTGGCGGGTCCATAATCGGCTTGTCCGGCATCGATCGAAGGGGGCGACATGGCGGGGTTCATTCAGGTCATCCAGTACAGCACTTCACGTTTCGATGAGGTGGAGAAGCTGTACGACGAGTTGCAGGCGGTGCAGGAAGCGGGCACAGCCAGACGTGGCACCGTGTGCGCTGATCGTGAGCATCCGAATCAGTACGTGAGTGTGGTCGAGTTCGACTCGTATGAGTCGGCGATGGAGAACTCGAGGCGTCCCGAAACATCTGAGTTCGCATCCAGGATGGCCGAGTTGTGCGACGGGCCGCCGACCTTCTTCAACCTCGACGTTCTACATACTTGGTCGCCTCAGGGCTGACCGCCGAAACTACCCGTCCTGCCGCGCGCGCCGCAACTTCGCTGGCGGCAGGACGGCGTTGATGTTCGATTCGACGGGGTTACCCGTACACCAGCCTTGTACCAGTCAATATGGGGCATGCTGACGCTCTTATTTGTGATGCATATTCGCACACACCACCGGACAACATGAATACTGTTCGGGGCGGTATGGCTGCCCGCTATTTGCTGGGCCGTGAAGTCGGCAAGCCAGATGAGCTTACGCTGGCGGCGCTCCTACCTGGGTGGTGACCCCACGACTATCGGGCCTTGGCTCGGCTGGTGGTCGATCGTACAGAACGTCGGAAGCACGCATCCACCTCGGCGCGGCAGCGACGAAACGAGGACGACATGGGCAATGTCGTTGGTTATGCGCCCGTGCATTAACAACTGAGCAAGGTCCCGGGATCCTGTTGAATGCGCTAACTGATGCCGGTGCAGTCCACTTCTGACCACATCTATGCCCGGTCACTACCAGGGGCTAGGACGAGTCTGCCGATCGCATCGAGAACTCCAGCGCGATGCCGTCCGGGTCCTTAAAGTTCAACACGTGCCCGAACGGCGTTTGCTGCGCCGGGTCGTAGGTGACCTGCTGCTCTTTGAACCGTCGCTCCCATTCCGGCAGCTCGTCGGCCGAGCCGACCTCAATCGCCAGGTGGTCGAGGCCGGTCCGCCGGTGGTCGAACCGGTCACCGCTGCCATCGGCATATTGGCGTAACCCTAAGGACGCCACCGGGCAGAACTCCGACACTGAAGACGACACCGGAATCGTCCCCATCCGGCATCGGCGACCAGCCCAGGACCCGGCTGTACCATTCCTTGCTCTCCGCCAGGTCAGACACCGTGATGGCCACATGTCCGATACCGCTGAATGTCATGGCGATCCTCCTCAGGGCTGAAGCCTTCCGGACGTACGGTATGCCAAGCCCGCCCGTCGATGTAGGATGGCCAGCAGCCTCGGTGAGAGGCGTGGCGGGCGGTACATCTTCGAAGGCGCTTCCCCCCAGCTTTGCAACACCACGGACAGACAGCAGCTGAGTGGCGGGATTTACCACCAGATCAGCCGCATCCTCCAAGGCGTCCAGGAGCAAGTTGATGATTGCCAGCCGACGGTCCGGGTCCCTGGTCACAGACAACACCCGCTGCACGGCAGCCTCAACGTGCCGGGCCAGCACATGCGGCTGGTCACCAGCATCCACTAGCTGCGTACGCGCCGCGTCGTCCCTCAAGGCCGTCAGCCGCTGGTGTAAGTCTCGCGTCACTAATTGCTCATACAACCCGATTTCCATGAAGCCTCCCGGCATTCGCTGCGCGGCAAGCTTTCCACAGACGCGGTGTCATTGATGGACCCGCACGTGCTTGGAGTAAACGCTTCGGCGCATTTTCCCAACCCGCTAACTGTCAGGGCACTCCCCCACGATCGCCACCCGCTCGATGACTGGTCATGATCGGTACCCGGGAGTCGATATCTGTACGTCAGAGACCATGACGCGCGATCGACACGCAAAACCCGGCTGGGCACCGCCGCGGTCGCAACTGCCACCTATGCGTTGCTGAGATGGATCAGTACCGTTGAGGTCACTTCTTAGGAGGCGCCATGATCCGTCGTTTACGATGCCTGGTTCACGGCCACGTGTGGCAAGCGGACTCAAGCTTCGCCATGCAGATGACGCGACTGGAGTGCTCGCGGTGTGGTGCCCACCTTCGCACAGGCATCCGCCGCGTCGACCGGTACAAGGATCCGGGTAGCGGTGGCTTCAGTCAGAACAGGATGTATGGCGGTGATGGCGGCGCGCTCTAAGGCGTGCGAGCGCTTCAAGATTTGGGTAAGCC
>CADCUO010000226.1 GCA_902805915.1 uncultured Propionibacteriaceae bacterium
AGGCGAGGATCAACGCCGGCTGGGCACCGTTCTGGCACTATCACCGACTGGGTCGCTACGGCGAGCAGCTTCAAGACCTCTTTGCCCGGGTGGAACGGGAGCGTGTTCTCGTCCTGCGGTACCGACAGCTCATCGACGCCCCCGCCCAGACATTGGACGCAGTATGCAGTTTCATCGGGGTGGAGGAGGGGCGCCTCTCCTCACTCCCTGCCGACAACTTCAGGTCATTTGTGCCGGCGGGGACTCGCAGTGCCGTGCTCGGCAGCGTCATCCGATCAGGAGCGGCTGTCGGCAGCCTCATCGACCCGCAGGTCTGGCGCAGAGCATCGAAGCCATTGGTCGCCGCACTGCACGCCGGCAGCAGCAAGCACCTCGACGACATCGACTTGCTTGAGGACGTCCTGGGTGAGTCCTTCGATGACTGGCGCTCCAGCGTCGGGCGTGGGTCCTTTGCCCAGCGGGCCAGGAGCAAGGGCTAGGTTGACACCGAGGTCATCAGGTCGTGTGAGCCGTCGCCGCGAGAGGCCTCGAGTAGAAGCGGACGGACCCGTCGGGCAGGGTGACTGCGCTGGCGTAGCGGAAGGCACCGTCGCCGTGCGGTGACCTGGCTATGGGCTGGTCTCCTACCGGTGATAACCGCCCTGCCACAGCGCTGGCCAGTCCGGTCGTCTCGTACCAGTTCGCCTCGGCCGACGACCGGCCGTCGTACAGCACAGTGAGCGGGTCCCTACGGAGCACCGTGGTCACCCGGGTACCGCGCGCGTCCCGCGCGTGTGGGGTCGGAGCCAACACCGTGCCGTGATCGGCCCAGCTGATCCCGTCGCCGCTGGTGGCGTACGAGGTGGTCATCCGGTCCTCCTCACCGGGTCGGTCAAGGGGATGGCAGCAGACCCACATGTGCCATCCACTGCCATCGCGAATGACGACAGGGTCCTTGACAGCGACCTGCGCACTACCGGGCAGGATCATCCGCCGGCGGCCCGTGGGCAGGTCGGCGGCTGCCAACGCTTCGATGGACTCAATCCACCAGTGTTTGGAGTGCGGGGTGGCGCAGCTCAGATACAGACGCCAGCCGACGGCCCGGGTCGTGAACGAGAGCTGGCCGTTCGAACGACGCGGCACCGAAGGCATCACGGGACACCTCAGCCACGGTCTCGAAGTTCAGCCCGTCCTGGGAGCTGGCCACCACGACGCTGATACCCCGGCCCGACTCCAGCGGCCGGCGCATCCGGTAGGCCAGCCAGTAGACGCCGTCGACCAGCAGAGCGCTTGCTGCCCCAGCCCAGTTGCCGGGCCCGGCTGCGGGCGCGTGGGCAACAACGAGTGCGGAGTCGTACGCCGGGCGCGGGATGGGGGGAGGGGGGCCGCAACGTTAGCTGCGCCCGTTCCAGGAAGCGTGGGGTGAGGGCGGAGCGGGTCTGAAACGGTCATGATCTTGCTCCGACAGCGCGCGTCCTGGAGGTGTCGCTTGTCCAGCACGCATCCCGGGAACTATCGAGCACGGACATGGATACTCCTCCGGTCGTGGCTGGAAGGGCGTAGGCGAGTCGAAATGGTGTGTCCGGGAGAACGGGCCGCTGAGCCACCTCGGGGGAAGCCGGCGCCTGCACCGCGGATCCATGCGCATCGCGCAGACCCCGCTTCGCACCCGTGCCGGTGTCGGCGCTCGTGAAGTGAGGTGATCTCATGACGGCAACTACTCTACCCAAGCATCCCTATAGGTAATTCCGGGTGGGTGGAGCGGTGGTCTTAAGCGATCGGCACGGTGATTCTTCTGGGTGCTGCTGCCATTGCGCTCACCCTGTTCTTTCGTGACGTGGAGTCCGACGCGCTGGAGTTCGACGAGGAAGTCGTCGATCCCGCATTTTGCAGCTCTGGAGCCCGAGCTGGCAGCCCCGACGGCTGAACTGGCCAATAGCGGCAGCCGAGCCGGGTTGATCAATGTTGCTGGCCTCATCGGCACGGTCCTGCTGGCGTAGCTCAGCGTGTTTGCCCTGGAACGCCGCCGTACAAGCAAGAAAGCAGCACCCGGTCAGAGCGGCTGAGCCAAGCGCGCTATCGGGCTCTAATCGACAGATCCAGTGACTTCGTCTTCGTCTTGGGGCCTGACCAGCAGCTCTGGTACGCAAGCCCTGCCGCAAAGGAGGCCGGCTTGGCTGCTCCTCACGTGAAACTGGACGAGCTGGTGCACCCTGACGACCGAGCATCGGCTGCGCGACTGGCGTCCGCTCGAGTCGGCGACGCCGGCGAGGTCGTTGATCTCCGGCTGCGCCATGCTGAGCTGGGTTGGCCTATCGCGAGGTCTCCCGTTACGGCGGTTGAGGCATCCGAGGTGAAGTCGATGTTCTGAGCCACCATGAGCCACGAGATCCGCACACCCAATGAACGGGGTGATCGGCATGACAAGCCTGCTGGCGGACACTGATCTTGACCTCGAGCAACGGGAGTACACGCAGGTGATTCGTGCCAGCGGTGAGAGCTTGTTAGCCATAATCAACGACATTCTCGACTTCTCAACGATCGAGGCCGGACAGCTTGATCTGGAGGCTCAGCCGTTTGACGTGGCGACCTGCGTAGAGGATGCGCTGGACGTGGTTGCGCCATTGGCTGCGGTGAAAGGGCTCGAAATTCTCCACGAGAGCCAAGAAATGTGCCTCCTGCGGTATTACAAGACACCAGGCTGCGACAGATCCTGGTCAACCTGCAACGCGGTCAAGTTCACCCGTGCCGGGAAAATGATGTGGGGATGTCGTGCAAAACTACTGACGCACGACAGTTGTGCACTTCACGGTCGCCGACCAGGGGATCGGTATCAGCGACGACCAGATGAAGCATGTGTTCGAGCCTTTCGCCACTTAGCCGCCCGGGGACAGCCACGCGACCTGGTGGACCGTAGCGCAGGTCGACGACTTAAAATCACCGCGGCGGATGGCCTGGCGCTCGCGATCCCCAACCCGGGGTAGTGAGTCGAATTGTCCGGGCCGCCGGCGCAGCAAAAGAAACCTTCAACAACTCCTCCGTCGTGAGTGGCTTTCGGATGTTGACGAGAACAATGTGCGGGTGCCGTTCGTCAATAGGCATCTTGGGCCAAGTGCGGGATCTCATCGATCGGATCGCGCAGCCAGTTCGGTGCGCCCGGTACGTTGTTAAGCCCCGCCTTGCCCGGTCCGC
>CADCUO010000227.1 GCA_902805915.1 uncultured Propionibacteriaceae bacterium
ATCGCCGGCCGATCCGGTGAGAACGCACTGGTCCGGACGATGGCGGAGATCACCGCGAGATAGGACCGTATGATCCGGTCATGATCAAGACTGGCCACGTCACCCAGCGCCGTCTTGATCTTGTCGATGACCGCGTTCGCCTGGACGGTTCGTTGCTCCGGGCCCAGTCCTGTGCTCGGGTCGAACCTGACCTGGAGCAAGGTGGCTAAGGAGCGGGCGATGTCGACGTTGCCGGACAGGGCTTGTGCGATGTAGCTCTGGGAGTAGGGCGTTCCCGCCTGGCGGAGGTACCGACCGACCGCTCGGAGAACAGCGACCTGGTGCCAGGACAGATCGGCACCCATCACCAGTGCGTTGAACCCGTCCGGCTCGCTCAGCCCGGAGTAGGAGGCGAAGAAGGCGTCCATGAAGCGCTGCCGGGCGTTGGGTGTCCACCGTGACGCCACCGCATCGACCCCACCGGGCACAGCCAGGCCGAACTCGTAGATGTACCGCCGGTCCGCCCGCCCGAAGGTGAGCTCGTACGGGCGTTCGTCGATCACGTCCACACCGAGCAGCGACAGGTGTGGCAGCACGGTGGACAGCGACAGTGAGCCATCACGCCGGAAGATCTTGAGCCGGAGATCCGCTTCGTCGTTGATCTTGTCCGGCGCGTACATCGCCATGGACGTCGCAGTCTCGTCGGCGAGGCTCAGCAGCGCCTCGAGGTCCTTGATCGCCTGCTTGGGGGTGTAGTCCTCCTTGTAGCCCTCAGGTAGGGCGCCGACCAGGGTGGCCAGCTGGTCGGCTGCACCAGCCAGAGCCAGCTGATCGGCGAACTCGTCGTTCCAGGAGCGGGTCGCCAGGGTGAGCTCCCTCTCCAGCGCCCTGACGTCGACCTCCCCCATCGACTCCCCGACCGGCATCCGGACCACAAAGTGCAGCCGCGCCAGTACGGACTCGCTCACCCGCGCGGTGTAGTCGATCGAGGCGCCGCCCAGCCGGCCGAGCAGGATCGCATCCATCCGCTTCCGTACCGTGGTGGTGTAGCGGTCCTGAGGCAGGTAGACCAGACAGGACAGGTAACGCCCGTAGGGGTCCCTGCGGACGAACATCCGTACCTGACGGCGTTCTTTCAGGTGAGCGATCTTCTCCACGACCGGAGCAAGATCGGGCGTAGGGGTCTGGAAAAGCTCATCACGCGGGTAGGTGTTCAGTACATCCAGGACCGCCTTGCCGCCATGGCTCTGCTCGTCATAGCCGGAGAGCCGAAGCACCTCCATCGCCTTCTGCCTGAGCACCGGGATTCGCGACACCGACTCCGAGTACGCCGATGAGGCCAGCAGACCGAGGAACCGTCGCTCCCCTATCACCCGACCGTCACGGGAGAACCGGCGGATGCCGATGTAGTCCAGGGACGCCGGTCGGTGCACCCGGGACTTGTAGTTGTCCTTGGTGATGATCATCAACGCCGGTGTGGTGCCGGGCTGGGGAAGCGCGTGAAAGGCGTCGCGTGCCTCACGGTCGGCCCGCAGGACGCCGAGCCCGGTGCCGGGTAGGGGAATCAGCTGGGGGCTGCCGTCCTCTTCGACCAGCTCGTACTCGCGGTAGCCGAGAAAGGAGAAGTGGTTGTCATTGAGCCAGGCCAAGATCTCACGTGCGGAGGCGATCTCTTCGCTCCGGTCGACTCCGTCGATCACGGCGCCGGACGTCAGCCCATCGAGATAGGCCACCGTCTCCTCTGAGCGCAGCTTCATCTTCGCCCAGTCCTCAACGACCTCCTCGACGAGACGGAGTACCTCAGTCAGGCCATCGTGAAGCTCGGCGACGAGAACGCCCCTGCTCTCCGGGCGATCGGGGGGCAGGATCTCCAGATGCATCCAGGACTCCGCCAGCGCGGTCGCGTCCTCGCGAGCCTCACTGGTGTGCAGGACGTCTCGGAGCTGTCCATTGAGATCGCGGCGTACGACGAACTGCGGGTGAAACACCTCCCGGATGCTCCAGCCATGCCGGAGCACCTCCATGGTGACGGAGTCGACGAGGAACGGTCGATCGTCGGTGACGATCTGCACCACGGTCGCCGCGCCGGCAGTCCACCCGTCCTCGGCCTCGATGGGTTTGAAGATCGCGATGACGGCGCGCGCAGCAGGTCGCTGAGCTGCCAGCCGGTAGTGGCTGTTCACCAGCCCCAGCAGCTCCTCGGTGCTGCGCTCCTCCATGTCGGCTGCGTCCACGTGCCGAAAGTAGTGGGCCAGGAAGGCGCTGGCAGCCTCCGGCTCTCGCCCGAGCGCGACCGCGGCGGCCGCTCCCCGCTCAGCCACCTGGGCGATCTTCTCCTGCTTCTCCCGCTCGAGCTCCACCTCGAAGGTAGTCACATCGTCAGTCCGATCACCGTGTCGACATCGCTTCCGCGTCTCTCCCCCGACACTAGTCCTCCCGGACGCACATTCGGCCGAGAACCCGCTGATCGCCCAGACATCTGCTGGAGGTGCCGGCGAACACGCCGCTCGTTAGGGGAGCGCGCGACCGGAGCGAGACGTCCAGCACACATCTCGGTCCTGCAATACTTCCTGCATGGACATCACCTCCCAGGCCGAGTTCGCCGCCGACCCCAGCTCCGTGTACTCCATGCTGACCACCAAGGAGTACCTGATCAAGGTGTGCGAAGCCACCCGGGCTACTAACCACGACGTGACGGTGGACGGTTCGACCACGGTCACCAGCCGGGCGTTGCCGGCGCCGGAGATGGCGGCTCGGTTCACCGGTCCGACGCTGACTGTGGTGGAGCAGACGGTGTGGGGCGACGCCGCCGCGGACGGGTCCCGGGTGGGTGCGTTGAAGCTGACGGTCTCGGGGCAGCCGGTCACCATGAATGGCACCATGTCGATCAAACCGCATGGTGCGGGCACTGTGCTGGCGCTGGAGGCAGAGCTCAAGGTCGCCATTCCGCTGCTGGGCAAGAAGATGGAGCAGGCTGCAGCCCCGGCAATCACCTCCGGGTTCCGCACCCACCAGTCGGTCGGCAGCACCTGGTTGGCCGACCAGCGCTGAGCTGAACAGCTTGTCCAGCGCCCGAGCCGGGCTCTGTTTCTTGCGGAGGCTCACCGGTGGTAGCCGGGTCCATGCCTGGTAGGCCCATTCCTGACGCGAAGTCCCGCTGTGACCGCCACTCAGTTTCCTCGGCGCACTCGGTCTAAGCACGGACCGCGGCCGGGGGCTACCGCGACTCAGTCCAGGAATCGGACGCTCATCGTCGGCGAACCGTACGACACGCGGCAGATCAGACGTCGCGCTCCGATGAGGGGCCGATTCCTGGACGCCGCTCCGGTAGGACCGGGTCTAGCCGCCGGGCAGGAGCTCCAGCCGGGCCGCAGTCGACGCATCGACCGCTGCTTTGGTTGGGATCAACGCTCACTGGGCCGAGCCGGACGTACTGGTCAGCCCATGTGCGGGTACGCGTGGGTGTTCGGCGGCACCAGGGTTTCCTTGATCGAGCGCGGACTGGTCCAGCGGATCAGATTCCACATCGACCCCGCCTTGTCATTGGTGCCAGAGGCGCGGGAACCCCCGAAGGGCTGCTGCCCGACCACGGCACCCGTCGGCTTGTCGTTGAGATAGAAGTTGCCGGCCGCATGCCGCAGCACTGTCGCGGCCCGCTCCAGCACCTGCCGGTCACTGGCGAAGATCGCTCCGGTCAGCCCATACGGAGCCGCCCGGTCCACCTCGGTCAGTACCGCGTCGAACTCCGCGTCGTCGTAGACGTAGATGCCCAGGATCGGCCCGAAGTACTCGGTGGTGAAGATCTCGTTGCGTGCGGAGTCCGACTGGATCAGCGTGGGACGGACGAACCAGCCCTCGCGGTCGTCGGTGTCACCGCCTGCGATCACGGTGGCATCGGTGGACGCTCGCGCCCGATCGATCGCGTCCCGCTGTTTGGTGAACGCCCGTCGGTCGATCACCGCAGAGGTGAAGTTTGAGAAGTCCCGGACATCCCCGACGGCCAGCGCCTCTGTCTGCTCCACCAGGCTCGACGACATCTTGTTCCACACACTCCTGGCGATGTAGGCCCGAGAGGCGGCTGAGCACTTCTGCCCGGAGTACTCGAAGGCACCGCGGATCAGCGCCGTGCGTACCGCATCGGGGTCAGCGCTGGCATGCACCACCACGAAGTCCTTGCCGCCGGTCTCCCCCACCAACCGCGGATAGCCGCGGTACTGGTCGATCTGATTCCCGACTGTGCGCCACAGGTGCTGGAACGTCGCAGTCGAGCCGGTGAAGTGGATCCCGGCGAGGTCGCGGTGGTGCAGTGCCACCTCAGACACATCGATCCCGTCGCCAGGCAGCATGTTGATCACTCCGGGCGGCAGACCCGCAGCCTCCAGCAGGTTCATGGTGAAGTGGGCGGCCAGCTGCTGCGTCGGGCTCGGCTTCCACAGCACTGTGTTGCCCATCAGCGCCGGAGCGGTGGGCAGATTTCCTGCTATCGCGGTGAAGTTGAAGGGAGTTATCGCGTAGACAAACCCGTCCAGAGGGCGGTAGTCGGTACGGTTCCATACCCCAGGGGATGACGCTGGTTGGTTGGCATGGATCTCCCTGGCGAACGCGACGTTGAAACGCAGGAAGTCGATCAGCTCGCACGCCGCGTCGATCTCCGCCTGGTGGACGGACTTCGACTGTCCGAGGATCGTCGCCGCGTTGAGGGTGTCCCGCCACGTG
>CADCUO010000228.1 GCA_902805915.1 uncultured Propionibacteriaceae bacterium
GACGTGACGGTGAGCGACAGCGACGCCCACGACGCGTTCGCCAAGACCGTGATGATCAAGCTCAACGGCGGCCTCGGCACGTCGATGGGGATGGACAAGGCCAAGTCGCTGCTGCCGGTCCGCGACGGCAAGTCCTTCCTGGACCTCATCGTCGACCAGGTGCTGACCGCGCGCGCAGCCCATCAAGTGCCGCTCCCGTTGATCTTCATGAACAGCTTTCGCACCTCGGCCGACACCCTCGCGGCGCTGGCGAAGTACGACAGCCTGGAGGTGCCTGGCATCGGGCTGGAGTTCGTGCAGAACCAGGAGCCCAAGCTCCTGAAGAGCGACCTCACTCCGGTCTCCTGGCCGGCCGACCCGACCCTGGAATGGTGCCCGCCGGGTCACGGCGATCTCTACACCGCGTTGGCGGCCTCCGGTGTGCTGGACAACCTGCTGGCCAACGGATACCGGTACGCGTCGGTGTCCAACTCCGACAACCTCGGCGCTGCCCCCAATGCCACCATCGCCGGCTGGTTCGCCGCCAGTGGGGCACCGTACGCGGCGGAGGTGTGTCGGCGTACCGCAGCCGACCGTAAGGGCGGGCACCTGGCGATCCGGAAGGCCGATCAACAGCTCATCCTCCGCGACACCGCACAGACACGGAAGGAGGAGATGCACTTCTTCACCGACGAGCACCGGCACCCCTACTTCCACACCAACAACCTGTGGTTCGACCTGGAGAACCTGGCTCGGACGCTGGCCGAGCGTGACTCGGTGCTGGGCCTGCCGCTGATCAGGAACGAGAAGACCGTCGACCCCGCCGACCCGACCTCCCCCGAGGTGGTGCAGATCGAGACCGCGATGGGATCTGCGATCGAGGTCTTCCCTGGCGCGACCGCCATCGGCGTCGGTCGGGAGCGGTTCCTGCCGGTCAAGACCACCAGCGACCTGCTGCTGCTGCGGTCCGACGTCTAAGAGGTGACCGAGGACTCCCGACTTGTCCGGGTGACCGACCCGGCGCCGCTGGTGGACTTGGACGGGTCCTACTACAAGACGATCTCCGCCTTCGAACGCCGGTTCGCCGCCGGCGCTCCGTCGCTCAAGCAGGCACAGAGCCTGGCGGTGAACGGCGACTGGACCTTCGAGGCCGACGTCACCGTGCTGGGGAAGGTCACCCTGCCGGACAACGGCTCGGCGGAGGTCGTTCCCGCCGGTACCGTCCTCGGTCCGGAGTAGCCCCGAAACACCTCCGGACTACCGCCTCAGACGGCGCGACCACCGCGCGCCGGCCGCGCCGGTCAGCGCGGCTCACTGGACGATCAAGACCACCAGGGTCCGGGGACCGTGCACGCCCTCGACCCGGTCCAGCTCGATGTCGCTGGTGGCGCTCGGGCCGCTGATCCACGTCTGCGGACGTCGCGGGTCGAGCCGTTGCAGCGCCTCCGGCACCGTACCGACCACGGTGTCGGCCTCCACCACGCAGACATGCAGGTCGGGAATCAGCGTGACCGCCCGCCGGCCCTGCCCGGGGCTGGCGTCGAGCACGATGGTTCCGGTGAGCGCGACGCTGACCGCGCTGCCGGTGATCACGGCACTGACCTGGTCCAGCGCCCGGTGCGCCAAGGGTGGATCGTCCGGGATGACCTTGCAGGTGACCGTGGTCAGCCATTCGGAGTCCAGATCGCCGGGGACGACGACGCTGGTCGCGCCGTGCTCGGCCAGCACCGATCCGATGGTGCGTGCAAGGTGGGCGCGGTCGACCCGGCGTACCTCCGCGCGATAGTCGTCGATCCGCTCAGCCAGCAGTTCGATCAGCTGGGGTCGGTCGAGCGCCAGGCTGGTGTCGTAGCTGCGGTTGACCTCGGTGGTCGCGGCGCCGGCGATAGCGGAGCGGACTGCGCTGAGGACCTTCTCCCGGCTGCTCACCTGTCATCCTTTCCTGGCGGCCTGGTCTGGGACCACCAGCGGCGGAACGACTGCTTCGGTACGGGTGGCATGGTTCGGCTGTCGGTCCAGCCACCTAACATCCCGGGCAGCCAGGAGACGCGCTTGGCGACACCGCGGCCCAGACCGGCGGCCCGCTGCGCCCGGGCCAGTCGCTTGGCGTCGCCGAAGGTCCAGGCTGCGGCTTTCATCGCCAGCGACTCCGCCGTCGGGATGGCGTGCTTTCCCTTCTCGTGTACGGCGGCAGCGCGCTGCTCGATCAGCACCGTCGGGATGTCGATCGCCACCGGGCAGGCCTCGTAGCAGGCGCCGCAGAGGCTGGACGCGAAGGGGAGGGCGGCGTCGTGCGGGTCGGTGACGCCGTGCAGCAGCGGGTTCAGGATGGCGCCGATCGGACCGGGATACACCGACCCGTACGCGTGGCCGCCGACCCGCTCGTACACGGGGCAGACGTTGAGGCAGGCGGAGCAGCGGATGCAGCGCAGGGCTTGGCGCCCCACCTCGTCGGCCAGCGCTCGGGTACGGCCGTTGTCGACCAGGATGATGTGCACCTCCTGCGGCCCGTCGCCGGGGCTGACGCCGGTCCACATGGTCGTGTACGGGTTCATCCGCTCCGCAGTGGAGGACCGGGGCAGGACCTGCAGGAAGACCTCGAGGTCGGTGAAGGTGGGCAGCAGCTTCTCGATCCCGACCACCGACACCAACACGTCCGGCAGGGTCAGGCACATCCGCCCGTTGCCCTCGGACTCCACCACCGACAGCGTGCCGGTGTCGGCGATAGCGAAGTTGGCCCCCGAGAACGCGACCTTGGTGGCCATGAACTTCTCCCGGAGGTGCAGCCGCGCCGCCTCCGCCAGCCGGCGTGGCTCGTTGGTCAGGTCCGCTGGTGCGGCGCGGCCGACGTCGCCCATCCGGCTGAGGAAGATGTCGCGGATCTCGCTGCGGTTGCGGTGGATGGCCGGGACCAGGAAGTGGCTGGGAGTGTCGCCGCCGAGCTGCACGATGAGCTCGGCCAGGTCGGTCTCCCAGGCGTTGATGCCGACGGCCTCGAGCGCCTCGTTGAGTTCGATCTCCTGGGTCGCCATGGACTTGACCTTGATCACGTCCTTGGCCTGATGCTGCTGCGCGATCTCGATCCCGATCCGGCACGCGTCGTCCGCGTCGACGGCCCAGTGCACGACCGCACCGGCCTGGGTGGCGGCTGCTTCGAACTGTTCCAGGTAGGTGTCCAGCCGGGCCAGGGTGTTGTCCTTGATCGCCGCGGCGGCCAGTCGCATGTCCTGCCAGTCCGGCATCTCCTCCACGGCTTTCAGCCGCTTGGTCCTGATGGTGGCCGTGGCGTGGCCGAGGTTGCGACGCAGCTGCTCATCGCCGAGGGCGATCTTGGCGGCGTCGGGGAAAACGGGCATGCCCAGGAACGCGGCGCCCGGTTGGGGGCGAAGTCCGTTGATGCTGCCGCCGTGCCTCCGGGTTGGTGCGTCGGGACGTCCTACGACGCCGGTCATGCCGTGTTTCACGTCGGTCATCAGGTGCTCGCCAGGATCTCGGCCAGGTGCATGGTTCGTACCGGTTGCTTCTCCTTGGCGGCGATCCCGCTCATGTGCATCAGGCACGACGCATCCGAGGCGCACAGGACCTCAGCTCCGGTCTCCACCACGGAAGCGATCTTGTCATGACCCATCGCGCCGGAGGTCTCGGCGTTCTTCAGCGCGAAGGTGCCGCCGAAACCGCAGCACTCCTCGGCCCCGGGCAGCGGCCGCAGCTCCAGACCGTTCACCGCCTGCAGCAGCCGGTACGGCCGGTCTCCCACCCCCAGCAGCCGCAGCGAGTGGCAGGTCGGGTGGTAGGTCACGGTGTGCTCGAAGGTGGCCCCAACGTCGGTAACTCCCAGTACGTCGATCAGGAACTCCGACAGCTCATAGACCGGCGGCATGGCAACCCCGGCGGCGACATGGGTCGCATGCTGGCGCAGCATCGCCGCGCAAGAGCCGGACGGCAGCACCACCGCCTCCGCGTCGGCGAAGGTGTCGGCGAAGCTGCGC
>CADCUO010000229.1 GCA_902805915.1 uncultured Propionibacteriaceae bacterium
ATCTTGCACGCCCGCAGCGCGTCGATGATGATGCCGGCCGAGTTCGGGGAGTCCCAGACCTCCAACTTGTACTCGAGCCGGATGGGCACATCGCCGAAGCCCCGACCCTCCAGCCGAACCAGGGCGTGCTTCTGGTCTTCGAGAAAGGGAACGAAGTCGCTGGGGCCGATGTGAACGTCGGCGTCACGCATCTCATGGGGAATCTGGGAGGTCACGGCCTGAGTCTTGGAAATCTTCTTGGACTTCAGCCGAGATCGTTCCAACATGTTCATGAAGTCCATGTTCCCCCCGAAGTTGAGCTGGTAGGTCCGCTCCAGCTCGACACCTCGGTCCTCGAACAGCTTGGCCAGCACGCGATGCGTGATGGTCGCACCAACCTGGCTCTTGATGTCGTCCCCCACAATTGGCACCCCTGCGTCGGCGAACTTCTTTGCCCAGGCAGGGTTCGATGCGATGAACACCGGCAGCGCGTTGACGAAGCCGATACCGGCGTCAATAGCGCACTGACATAGAACTTGTCGGCGTGCTCCGAGCCCACCGGAAGGTAGGAGATGAGCACGTCGACCTTGCTCTCGCGAAGCGCAGCGACCACATCGACCGGATCCTCCGCAGACTCGACGATGGTCTCCCGGTAGTACTCGCCGAGTCCGTCAAGCGTGGGGCCCCGCAGCACTGGAACGCCTAGAGTCGGAACGTCGGCGATCTTGATCGTGTTGTTCTCGCTGGCGCCGATGGCTGTCGAAAGGTCCTGTCCGACCTTCTTGGCATCAACATCGAAGGCCGCGACGAACTCGATGTCGGAGATGTGATAGTCACCGAACTGCACATGCATGAGACCCGGCACGCGATCGTCGACCGCGGCGTCACGATAGTAATGCACTCCTTGGACGAGGGAGGAGGCACAGTTGCCCACCCCAACGACCGCGACGCGAATAGAACTCATCTCGCCCCCCTTGCTGAAAGTTGTCCACGAACTCGATCCATCCGCCGAAGCATTTCGGCGGATGGATCGGGGCACCCAACGTCGACGTGGGACGGTACGGTCCCCTGTCAGCGCTGAGTGTCATCAATGCACGCATTGCTAGGCCGCTGTGGTCCGCTTGGCCGGTTCTGCCAAACCGGCGGCATTGAGATGATGGTGCAGCACAGTCAGCCGAGGATGGATTCGCGCCAACCGCACCTTGGTCCAGGCATGCAGCATGGCCGTGAAGAGATCACAGGTCTCCCAACCATTCCTCCCCCTTGGCGCGCAGCCGTTCTGGGGTGCAGGACAGCAGCCGGGGCGGGCCTTCCACCCCTTCAGCCCCTTCCTTTCCTTTAGTAAGGTGGCGTTCAAGTGACTCCTTGACGCGTGTGCCGTTCATGCCGGCTGCCAGCCAGTCGGGCAGCGTCGCGAACGCCTCGAGCGGAGTGATCACTTGCTCGCTGTCAAACCATGCGCTCATCGGTTGATTCTCCTGCCCGTGGCCGCGGCGGGTCTGCTGCAGAAGGTGGTGGTGGGGGCCGGGTACTCCGACGCGGTCGTCGCCTCCTGCCGTCCCAACGTCGTTCGATACAAGCCCGGCAGCCGATGCACAGTGGTAGTGAGAGTGAACTACGACAGCGCCAACGGGAACCGGCCCGGACCCGACCCGGTAGTGATCAAGACACACCAAGGAGACAAGGGCCAGACAGCGTGGGCGGCGATGACCGCCCTGTGGCACTCCCCACTCGCCCAGCAGGGCATCGTCACACTCGCTGAACCACTGAGCTACGAGCTGAGCGGCGCATCCTGTTCCAAGGTCCCATCCCGGAGGACCGCACGTTGAAGGAGCTGGCCCGGGAGGCCATCTCCGACGGGAGTCGGGCTCAGCTAGACATCTTGAGAGAAGAGCTGACGAAGACGGGCCGGGCGCTGGCCGCCCTGCACCAGTCGCAAGCGACGTACGGTGAGACCGCCACTTTGGATGAGGAGCTGGTCGAGATTCGTGAGGTGGTCGGTCGGCTGTCGCTCAGCGTGCCGCAGCTTACGGTGGCTGCCGAGCCCCTACTGGCTCGGCTTGAGGAACTCTCGGTTGAGTTTCCTGGCGAACGCAGCGTTTCGGCACATCACGACTTCCGGCCGGCGCAGGTGCTGCTGCACTCGGGCAAGGTGGGTTTCATCGACTTCGATGGAGCCTCGATGGCAGAGCCGGCACTAGACCTGGGCAGGTTCAGAGCCAAGCTGCGTGACATCGGAATCAGCGTGCTGTCCGCCAGCGGGAAGCCGTTGACTGGGTCGGCCCTAACCGAGAATCTCGCGCTGCTCGACGGTCTCTGCGAGCATTTCCTGGACGCCTACCGCGAGGAGGCCAACGTCTCCCGAGAGCGGGTCCTGCTGTGGGGTCGACGATGTCCTGAAGCGCCGGCAGGGCAGGGTCTGTCGCCTCGAACTGCAGCGCGAGCCGCAGATCCTCAAGCCAGCAGCTCCAGCCCTGCTGCCCAAAGGCGGCGTCATGGTCGGCACCCTCGGCATTGTCGCGAAAGACGGTGCTCGGGGGAGCGACGGTGGGAGCGTACAGGTTGCCCACCAAGATGACATCTCGTGGTTCACCGGCCGGATCCGCGATGCTGAACCGCTAGCGGGCCAAGCATCTACAGTCTCAGCAGTCTCTCGACCGGAGCTGCAACGTTCGGGCTCAGCCAGGTCGTCTCCAACCCACCAGCAATCGCAAGCATGCCAACGACCCGAGCTGCGACGCCTGGTCAGTCGCTTCCTAAGCACCGCATAAGACCTCGATAAGCACCGCATAAACTCCTCAGCGGAGCAATACCTAGGTGTCAGCGGGCTCGGCTGCCGTACAGGTGGGACTCGGTGAAGTCACCCGCGCCCAGCGCCTCGCCGACCAAGATCACTGCCGCCTGGCGCAAACCAGCCGCTTCGACCATGTCGGCAATGTCTGCCAGCGTGCCGCGGAGAATCTGCTCGGACTTCTTCGTAGCGTCGGCGACCACGACAACGGGACAGTCAGCTCCGTAGGAGACGCTCAGCTCCGCGGCCAGCTCCCGGGTACGCCGGATGGCCAGGTGCAACACCAAGGTCGCCTTGGCTCTGGCGAGATAGCTCAACGACTCCGTCTCCGGCATTGCCGTCGATGCCGCCTGCGTCCGGGTCAAGATCACCGTCTGGGCGATCTCTGGCACGGTGAGCTCACGACCGACCGCAGCGGCCGCGGCCGCGTACGCCGGTACGCCCGGGGTGACGTCCCACGGTATGTCCAGCCGGTCGAGCCGCCGCGTCTGCTCAGCCAGCGCTGAGTACAGGGATGGGTCACCTGAACACAGCCGGGCGGTATGGTGTCCGCGTCGGTGAGCCGTCAGCAGGTGCTCGGTGATCTTGTCCAGGTCGAGATGCTGGGTGTCGATCAGCTCCACGCCGTCCGGGCAGTGGCTCAGTATCTCGGCGTCGATGTAGGTGCCGGCGTACAGACACACCTGGGAGCGGCTGATCATGGACACAGCCCGCAACGTCAACAGGTCCGCCGCCCCGGGCCCAGCGCCGATGAAGTGCACCGTCATGGTCGTTGGTTTCCGCTCAGTGGTTTGGTGATGCTCCACTGCACCACGGCGCGTGCCGGCTTCCAGCCGTGGAAGCTCCCGATCCGGTCCATCCGTTCCACCGACATCCTGGTGAGGTCACCCCCGAGGCGCTGCCACGCGTCCACGACGATCCTCTCCGTCTCCACGGTGACAGCATGGGCTACCAGCCGACCCCCGACACGCAGTGACCGCCAGCTGAGGTCGACCAGATCCGCGGACAGCCCACCACCGATGAAGACCGCGTCGGGCTCGGGCAGCTCAGCCAATGCACTGACGGTATCGGCTTGCACCACGCGAACCGACGGCACGCCCAGCCGGTCGGCGTTGCGGCGGATGCGGCCAGCCCGGTCGGCGTCCCGCTCCACCGCTACCGCTCGGCAGCTGGGATCGGTCCGGGCCCACTCGATCGCGACCGACCCCGCCCCGGCGCCGAGGTCCCAGAGCAGCTGGTTCGGCACCGGCCGCAGATGCGCCAAGGCGCTGGCCCGGATGTCGCGCTTGGTCAGCTGCCCGTCGTGCTCGTACTCCTCATCCGGCAAGCCCGGTGTCACCGACCAGGTCGGCTTCCCGACCGTCGGTACGCATTCCACGCACACCAGGTTGAGCCGCGGCATCGGAGTTTCCGGCCAGCGCGCGGCAATCCCGTCGGTACGGGTCTCGGACGCCGCGCCGAGATCGGCGAGGACCGTCATCTGGCTGGCTCCGAACCCGGCGTCCACCAGAGCTCCGGCGACAGCTGCCGGGCTGGTCTCGTCACGTGACAGGACCACCAGCCGACGTCCAGGGGCCAGCTGGGCCCGGATCGGAGCGGCGCCGCGGTCGACCAGGCGAACCACCTGGACAGACTCGGCTGACCAGCCCATCCGTGCCCGGGCCAGTGCCACCGACGAGACCGCAGGATGAACCCGGACGCGGTCGGCACCGAGCAGCTCGATCAAGGTGGCGCCCACGCCGGCCATCAGCGGGTCCCCGCTCGCCAGGGCCACGATCCGGCAGTCCGGATGGTCGGCCAGGAGGGCTGCGATTCCGGCGCGAAGCGGGGACGGCCAGGGCAGCCGTACCTGATCGGGCAGGTCGGGGACCAAGGCCAGCTGCCGCGGCGCACCCAGCAGCACCTCTGCATCCTCGACCAGCGCACGTTCGGCCTCCCCGAGCGCACTCCAGCCGCTCGCCTGGATACCGACAACCTCGATCACAACACCTCACCCTAGTGCCGGGGTGCGGTCGCGGACGTCGCCGACCGAAGGGCGCGACGTCGCCTATGATCGGACCGGCGTCGGGAGAGGAATCCGGTGAAACTCCGGAGCGGTCCCGCCACTGTGACCTCGGCTGTCGAGGGAGTCAGGATGTCTACCGACGCCGCCGACTGCTGCTGCGGTCGGCCCGGCCCAGCAATGCAGGCGTGGACACCTGCAAGGAGGAACCGTTGCCGACCTACCCGTTCTCAGCCGTCGTCGGGTCCGACGACATGGCCCTCGCACTCATCCTGACTACGGTGTCGCCGCAGGTCGGCGGCGTGCTGGTGCGGGGCGAGAAGGGCACCGCCAAGTCAACAATGGTGCGGGCGCTGGCTTCGCTGCTGCCCGACCAGCAGGTCGTCCAGGGATGCCGGTTCAGCTGCGACCCAGCCGATCCGGACCCCACCTGCCCTGACGGCCCGCACTCTGAACCCGTAGCCGTATCCCGCCCCGCCCGGCTGGTGGAGCTGCCCGTTGGCGCGACCGAAGATCGGGTGATCGGCTCCTTGGACCTGCAGAAGGCGCTCGGCAGCGGCCAGGCGGTCTACGAGCCCGGACTGCTGGCAGCGGCGCATCGCGGCATCTTGTACGTCGACGAGGTCAATCTGCTTCATGACCACCTGGTCGACCTGCTGCTGGACGCCGCGGCGATGGGCCGCTCGTCGGTGGAACGTGAAGGAGTCTCCATCGCGCACGCCGCCCGGATGGTGATGGTCGGCACCATGAACCCAGAAGAGGGTGAGCTGCGCCCCCAGCTGCTGGACCGGTTCGGCCTCACGGTACAGATCGCCGCCCCTCGGAACCCGTAGCTGCGCGCCGAGGTGGTCCGACGCCGGATCGCCTTCGACGCCGATCCAGTGTCGTTCGGGAACCGCTTCGACGCCGCCGAGACCGCTCTGCAGCAGCGCATCCTGTCCGCTCAGGCTCGGCTGAGCTCGGTACGGCTGACCGATGAGTCGCTGACCGCCATTGCCGAGGTGTGCGCCGCCTTCGAGGTGGACGGGATGCGCGCCGACATCGTGACGGCCCGCGCTGCGGTGGCCCATGCCGCCTGGCACCAGCGCGACCAGGTGATCCGAGCCGACATCCGAGCCGCAGCCCGCCTCGCCCTGCCGCACCGCAGACGACGCAACCCCTTCGACGCCCCCGGGCTTGACGAGGACCTGCTGGACCAGCTCCTTGGCCCCGACGAGCCAGAAGACGAGCCTGAGCCCGACCCACACCGCCCCGACCCCGACCCGGACGGCGCCGGCCCGGACCGCCCCGAAGACGCCGGCGAGGGACCAGCTGCACCAGCCGACGTCGGCGGGGACGGCAGCTCCTCGGCACCGCCGGACGTGCCACCGGACCGGGCTGAGTCCGCTTCGTCGCCAGACCACGGGGCTGACGCCCAGGTCGCGGGTGGTGTCACCCCCACACTGGTGGCCAAGGCCGCCGCGCCGTACCGGACCCGATGGTTCAGCGCCACCGGGGTCGGCGCCGGCGAGGCAGGCAAACGAAGCCGGGCCATCACCGCCACCGGGCGCACCATCGGCGCAGCCCAGCACAGCCGTCGTCCTACCCCGATCCATCTGGCAGCCACGCTGCGGGCCGCCGCCCCGCACCAGCTGTCCCGGGGCCGGAGCAGCGGTCGGCTGCAGCTCCATCCCGATGACCTCCGTACCGCGGTAACGGAGGGCCGGGAGTCCAACCTGGTGCTGCTGTGCGTCGACGCGTCAGGGTCAATGGCGGCCCGGCGGCGGATGGAGGCGGTCAAGACCGCGGCTTTGTCGTTGCTGCTCGACGCCTACCAGCGGCGCGACAAGGTCGGTCTGATCACCTTCCGCGGCTCCAGCGCCACACTGGCGCTGCCGCCCACATCGTCGGTGGATACCGCCGCCCGGAGGCTGGACGAGCTGCCCAGCGGTGGCCGGACTCCGTTGGCCGAGGGCCTGCTCTGTGCAGCAGAAACTCTGCGGCTGGAGCGGATCAAGGACCCGCGACGCCGCCCGCTGCTGATCGTGATCACCGACGGGCGGGCTACCTCAGGCCAGTCCCCGCTGGCCCGGGCGCAGCAGGCGGCCGAGTTCCTCCGGACCGCGGCGGTATCCACCATCGTGATCGACTGTGAAACCGGGAAGCTTCTGCTGGGACTGGCCCACGACCTCAGTGTCCGGCTGGACGCTGAGTACGTACGGGTCTCCGAGATCGGGGCGGACTCGATCGTCGCCGCCGTAGGTACCAGCCGTGGCGCCGGAACCGGCAGGGCGGCCTGATGCCGGAGGGGCAGCCAGAGGTCGTTCCTCCCGATGGTCTGACGACGCGGCAGCGGCGGAACCGACCGTTGTTGATCATCCACACCGGTGACGGCAAGGGCAAGTCAACGGCGGCGTTCGGGCTGGCACTGCGCGGGTGGAACCAGGGCTGGTCGGTCGGGGTGTTCCAGTTCGTGAAGTCCGCCAAGTGGCGCATCGGGGAGCAGACTGCACTGGAGACGTTGGCCGAGCTGCACGCCAGCACTGGTGTCGGTGGCCCGATCGAGTGGCACAAGATGGGTGCGGGCTGGTCATGGTCACGCAAGCCCGGCAGCGATGATGACCACGCGCAGGCCGCAGCTGAGGGTTGGGTGGAGATCAAGCGACGGTTGGCCGCTGAGACCCACGGGTTGTATGTGCTGGACGAGTTCACCTACCCGCTCAACTGGGGCTGGGTCGACGTGGACGAGGTGGTACATACCCTGGCAAACAGAACCGGTCAGCAGCACGTGATCATCACCGGCCGGCGGGCGGACCCCAGACTGGTGAGGATCGCCAACCTCGTCACCGAGATGACCAAGATCAAACATCCTTTCGACGAGGGTCAGAAAGGTCAGCGAGGCATCGAATGGTGACCGTGCTGCCCCGGGTGGTAATCGCCGCACCAGCCTCCGGGCAGGGCAAGACCACCATCTCCAGCGGGTTGATGGGCGCCCTTCGTCTGGCCGGCCTGAGCGTGGCCGGTTTCAAGATCGGCCCCGACTACATCGACCCCGGGTACCACGCCATGGCCACCGGTCGCGCGGGTCGGAACCTCGACCCACACCTGTGCCATCCGGAACAGATGGTCCCACTGCTGTTGCACGGCGCCCAAACTCCGGAGCCGGCCGACATCGCTGTCATCGAAGGCGTGATGGGTCTGTTCGACGGCCAGATCGGCGGCAACGGCTTCGCCTCCACCGCCCACGTCGCCACGCTGGTCAGTGCACCGGTGATCTTGGTGCTGGACATCTCGGCCGCCTCCCGTACTGTCGCTGCGATCGTGCACGGGTTGACCACCTTCGACCCGGAGGTTCGGATCAGCGGGGTGATCTTGAACAAGGCAGGATCACAGCGGCATGCCCGCGAGGTGGGTGAGGCGTTGGAGGCGACCGGCATTCCCGTGCTCGGCATCGTGCCTCGCGACGCCGGAGTGGTCGCCCCGGCACGCCACCTTGGTCTGGTCCCGGTTGCCGAGCGCGATGACGCGGCGGCGAGTCTGCAGCGCCTTGCAGAGCAGGTCAGCGAGCACGTCTCACTGACCGGCGTACTGGAGATCGCGCACTCCGCTGCGCCACTGGACGCGCGTCCCTGGCAACCAGCGCGCGTCGTGGTGGCACGCGGAACCCGGCACCCGGTGGTGGCGGTGGCCGGTGGCCGGGCCTTCACCTTCCGCTACCCCGAGACCGAGGAGCTCCTGCGGGCAGCAGGCTGCGGTCCGGTGGTCTTCGATCCTGTCCATGATCAACAGCTCCCGGCCGGTACCGCTGGCATCTATCTGGGTGGGGGGTTCCCGGAGGTCCACGCCGGCGAGCTGGCGCAGAACGCCGCTCTCCGCGCCGACATCGCCGCAGCTGTGGCGGCAGGCGTACCGACAGTGGCAGAGTGTGCCGGGCTGATCTATCTGTGCCAGGCCGTGGCGGACCGGCCGATGCTGGGCTCGATCCAGGCGCATGCGCGAATGAGCGAGCGGCTCACGCTGGGCTATCGCACCGCAGTTGCCGATCATGATCATCTGCTGGCGATTGCCGGCACCAGGGTGACGGGTCATGAGTTTCATCGCACCACCGTGGAACCTGACAGCGGCGACCAGCCGGCGTGGTTGGTTGCCGGTGCGAAGGCCGGCTTCTCGGCCGACCCCGCCGGCATCGGATCCCCGACCCTGCACGCCTCCTATCTGCACATCCATTGGGCGGGGCATCCCTCGCTGGCACAGCGATTCAGTGACGCGGTACATGCCTGCGCCGAGGACAACCGCACCTGGGTTGCAGCTGCGCCGACGTCCAGACTAGAGCCGCAGCCAGACCACGACCTTGATCATCATGGCGACTCCGACATCGCCGACGACCTAGTTGATCTTGCAGTCAACGTCCGCGTATCAAGCCCGCCATCCTTTCTGCAGAAGGTGATTGTGGACACCACAGTTGATCTTGGTGCCTATCCGCGGACTGCAGCGGCCGTCACCGCGATCGCCGCGGCGCATGCAGTGGATGAGACTCAGGTGCTGCCAACGGCGGGCGCAGCGGAGGCGTTCACCCTGCTGGCGCGCGCACTGTCGCCGGATCACCCGCTGGTGATCCATCCCCAGTTCACCGAACCAGAAGCCGCTCTGCTGACCGCCGGTCACCGGCCGTTCCGGTTGCTGCTGGACGCTGCAGACGGCTTCGTACTCGATGCTGCCCGGGTTAATCAGCGGGCTGACCTGATCATGATCGGGAACCCCACGAACCCGACCAGTGTGCTCCATCCCGCAGCGACCATCCGGGCGCTGGTGCGTCCCGGACGCATCGTCTGTGTGGATGAGGCGTTCATGGACGCGGTCCCTGGTGAGACGGAGTCGTTGCTGCACTTCGGTCTTGACGGTGTGCTGGTGATCAGGTCGCTGACCAAGACCTGGGGACTGGCCGGGCTGCGCGCCGGATACGTGGTCGGCGACGCCGAGATCGTCGCCGCACTGCGCCGTCAGCAACAGCCCTGGTCAGTGTCCACGCCGGCGCTTGCCGCCACCATCGCCTGCCTGACGCCGCAGGCCCGGGCAATCGCTGCCGAGGCTGCCGACGAGTTCGGCCGCCTCCGTACGGTGCTGGTCGAAGCCCTGCATTCGGTCGGACTGCCCGTTGCGGATGCTCCGACAGCGCCGTTCGTCCTGGTCGACACCAGCACGTGGCCCGGCCCGTCCGGCTGGGTACGTGCGGCGCTGCGCGACCGGGGCTTCGCCGTACGGCGCGGTGAGACCTTCCCTGGGCTGGGTCCGGACTGGATCAGAATGGCCGTCCGGGACGAGCTGACGACGCAGGCGTTGACCAAGGCCCTGCTGGAGATCCGGGAGTCATCCGACGACACCTTGGGGGATGGGTGAGGTTCGCCACCGAGCTCGACGTGCAGGGACGCCGCGTCGTGGTCTGCGGTGGCACGCCGGCCGCCCTGGGCGTGGTCACCGACCTGCTCAAGTCCGAGGCGCTGGTGACCGTGGTCGCAGCTGAGCTCGCCACCTCACTGCTCGACCTGGTGGAACGTGAGCTGATCAGCTGGCGGGCCGAATTGCCCTCGGTTGCCGACGTCACCGGCGCGGCGGTTGTGGTGACCGCGACCGGGGTGCCCAGTCTCGACCGGGCCTTGGCTGACGCCGCTCGGGCGGAGAACACCCCCGTCGTCCGCGTCGATCCGGTCGTCTCCCAGCATCGGAGCGGGGCTGGTCGAGTGGTCCTGGTGGGCGGTGGGCCAGGCGACCCCGGCCTGCTCACCGTGGCCGGCTTAGAGGCCATCCGCACTGCAGACGTCATCATCAGTGACCGGCTGGCGCCGCTCGCGGCATTGCAGCGGGCCCGATCCGATGCGGAGATCATCGATGTAGGCAAGATCCCGCGGGGGCAGTTCACCTCCCAGGAGCGGATCAACCAGCTACTGGTGGAGCACGCCTCACACGGCAAGGTGGTGGCCCGTCTCAAGGGCGGTGACAACTTCATCTTCGGCCGCGGCGGCGAGGAGTGGCAGGCCTGTGCCGCGGCCGGCATTGCGGTGGAGGTCATCCCCGGGGTGTCCTCCGCAGTCGCGGCGCCCGCCCTGGCTGGTATCCCGTTGACTCACCGCAACCTGACACAGGGTTTCACCGTCGTGTCCGGGCACCTGCCGCCCGGCGACACTGGGTCGACTCTCGACTGGGACGCGCTGGCTCGCAGCAACACCACCTTGGTGATCTTGATGGGTGTCGCGACTCTCGGCGCGATCTCGGCCGCACTCCAAGCCGGAGGCATGCCGCCCGACATCGGTGCGGCCACCATCGCCGACGCCGGCCTGCCAAGCCAACGGGTGGTCCGCGGACGGCTCAGCGACATCGCGGAGCGTACGGCTGAGGCTGGGATCAAGCCGCCCGCGGTCACCGTCATCGGCGCTGTCGCCGCTTTCTCGGCCCAGGCGCCGACCAGCAGCTGACGCTGCGTGCCACCCGCAAAGCCGTGGACAGCACTGGTACGCGCTGGCAGGCTTTCGTGGTGACAAGTGTGACGCCGGCTGACGGTCAACGGGCTGCTGGCGCACCCCTGGCCCTGGACCGGGCCCTGGAGGAGTTTGCCCGCACCCGGGCCACCATGCTCGGAACGGACACTCGAGTGGCCCGCGTCAACCTCATGCAGGCTGGCCCAGACAGCGCTGTGTTGCTGTTGACGCTGGCCAGACCGCCGCGGCAGCTGGTGCTGAAGGTGGCCGGTCCACAGGCCGGCGGAGGTGTGGATTTCGAGCGGACTGCGACGGTGTCGGCGCTCGCCCGGGCCGCGGGCGCGCCGGTGGCCACGGTGCTGGCAGCCGACATGTCGTACCGTGCCGGACCGTGGAACTACCTGTTGCAGGAGCACGTCGACGGTGTGGAATGGCGGCGGGTGCGGCCACTGCTGGAACCCGAGCAGGTCACGGCGGCGCACCGCCAGATCGCCGCGGCAGTGCTCTCGGTGCAGTCGGTACGGCTCTCCTCCTTCGGCGAGCTGAACGCTGCCGGCGAGCCGGCCGGCCAGGACCTGGTCTCGGCGCTGCGCCGCCGGGCTGAGCTGCGGATCCGGGACGAGAGCCGCCGCGACCTGTTCAACGCACTCCTCGATCGCGAGGGTGACCTCCTGGCCGACCACGATCAGCCGACGCTGTGCCACGACGACCTCCATCACGACAACCTGATCTTCCAGGCCGGACCTGCCGGCTGGCGGCTGGTGGGCCTCCTCGACTGGGACAAGGCCTGGGCCGGACCTGCCGAGTCAGAAATCGCCCGGATGGCGTTCTGGGACAACATGACCGGACCCGGGTTTTGGGAGACTTACGACACCGCCAGCCCCCCGCGGCCGGGACGGGCCGAACGCGCGCTGGTCTACCAGCTGCTGTGGTGCCTGGAGTACGACGTCGCCACGCCACGCCACCTCGCCGACACTGCCGCCTTGTGCCGTCGGCTTGGCCTCAAGCTCTGAGCACCGGACAGCGTCGACTCAGAGCATCAGGCGCCAGGTGTCCGTGCTCCGAGACATGGTGGCGCGGTGCAGCGGAGCCACATGGATGCGGAAGATCGCCGCCGCCGGCACACCGAGAGCGTGCACTGCGGCAGCACGTACCACCAGCGGGCTGGTCACCAGAAGATGAGTTCCGTCCGCCCACTCCCCCTTGTCGCAGTATGCGCCGACCCGGGCGACCAGGTCCGCCAGCCTTTCACCGCCGTGCGGGCAGGCGTCCGGGTCGGACAGCCATGCGGCAAGCCGTTCGGGTTCCCGGTCGTGAACTTCGGCGAGCGTGGAACCTCGCCAGGAACCGGGATCGAAGTTCGCCAGGCGGGAGTCCACCCGGGCGACCACCCCTAGGCCGGTAGCGGTCTCTGCGCAGGCCTGCTCCGGGCCGCGAGTGCAGCCGACGTACCGCTCGGTCCAGGGGGGCACCAGCTCGGGATGGAGCAACGACGACTCATCGCCGAAGACCAAGGCACGCATCCCAGCGGTGGGCGCGTGCGCAACCCACACCACCCGGGCCGACATCAGCGCTGGTCCGCGCCCGGATCCGCTGGTCGCGCTGCCGCAGTGCTCCGGTCACCTCCGAGCTGGTCCCGCTGGCGGGCGTTGGTCAGGCCGATCAGTCGCGACACGAACAGCGCGATGTAGGCCACACCGGCCAACTGTTCCACCATCACGAAGGACCTGGCGTGCACGTTGACCGGCACGATGTCGGACAGGCCCGTACCCGACAGGTTGGTGAAGCTGAGGAACAACAGCTCCATCCAGGTTCGGGGCGCCTCCGGGTCGACAGCCGCAATGAAGGCTCCGGGCTGCCACTCCTGCACCATCACAAAGAGGTACGCAAAGGCCCAAGCAACGAGGGTGAACGTTGCACCCACGGCAAACAACTCGTCGGTGGTCACCGTCTGGTCGGCAAGCATGTAGACCATCAGGCTGCCGGCAGCCCAGAAGTAGAACAGCATGTGGAACAACGCGGACAGCACCAGCAGCACCCCGGCGTGGTTCACCGCATCGGCGATCCCCAACCCGGACGCAACCACCCCAAGGCTGATCGGGATCCAGTTGGGACCGGCGGAATGGCGTACCGACAAGATCGCCAAGGCGAGCACCAGGGCACCGAAGACCTCGAAGGCGCCCCGGCCCAGCCGGGTCTCCTCCATGAACGGATAGATGACCACACCGATGATCTGGACGGCGAGCAGGATCGCCGACGGGTGAGCCATGATCCTGCGGCTGGTCGACTGTGCTGCGACGGCGTTCACTGTGCCGACACTATCGCCCTGCCCTTGCCGCCTAGTTGGCGCGACGATACAGTGCACGAGTTCGCGAGAGGGCCTTGGAAGTCGGTGAGAACCCGACACGGTCGCGCCACTGTATGAGCCCAGCTCCGGGCTCGAGTCAGACCCACCCCTCCTTCGAGCTCCATCGATCTCAGCCCCCGCTGGGATCACGACGGGTCGCAGAAACCCTCAGGAGGAACCATGTCCACCCTTCCCGCAACTTCCCAGCACGCCGTTGTCACGATCCCGACCCTGTCAGCGAGGGCCGTGCTGCCGTGGCTCGCCTTCGCTGGCCTGCTGATGCTGGTCGCGATGTATTTCATCTCCGCAGAGCAGGGCGCCACCTCGCTGCTCTCCGGCACCGCCGTGCATGAATGGGTGCACGACGGACGCCACCTGCTCGGCTTCCCCTGCCACTGACCCGCAGACGAGCCGTACCGGTCCATGTCTGCACGTCATTTCCTGACCAGAGGTCTGCTCGCAGGCTTGCTGGCCGGCATCGTCGCCTTCGGCGTTGCCTACCTGGTCGGTGAGCCGTCGTTGAATGCGGCCATCGCGGTGGAACAAACCAGCCCCGGCGTGGGGACCGACCATTCGCACGACAGCGCCGCAACTGAGCAGAGCGGCGGTCAGGTGTCCCGTACGCTGCAGTCCACTCTCGGGCTGCTGACCGGTACGGTCGTCGCCGGGGTCACGCTCGGCGGGCTCGTCGGTGTGTTGAGCGCCCTAGCACTGGGCCGGTTCGGTAGCCTCGGTCCCCGCGCGACAACGCTCGGGGTGGCTGCGACCTGCTTCGTGGCGGGATATGTCACACCGTTCCTGACCTACCCACCCAACCCGCCAGCGGTCGGCAGCAGCGACAGCATTCCGCTGCGGACGGCCCTCTACTTCACGCTGATTGTAATCTCGGTCATCGCCGTGCTGCTCGCCGTCGTGGTTGGGCGGCACCTGCAGCCACGCATCGGCGGCTGGTACGCCAGCTTGGTGGCGGTGGGTGCCTATCTGGTGGTGTCGGTGACCGCCGCAGCCCTGCTGCCCAGCTTCGACGAGGTACCGACCAGCTTCCCGGCTGGCATCCTGTACGACTTCCGCATCGCGAGCTTCCTCACCCAGCTCGCACTGTGGAGCGTGCTCGGGATCACGCTGGCCGAGTTGGTCCACCGCCTCGCCCAACCGACACCACACCGGAAGACCCAGCATGTCAGCTCCTGAATCGCTGATCACCCCGCCGTCGGCCACGGCCCGGACCGCCGCCCAGGCGCACCTGGATGCGCTCGCCAAGCCGCTGGGTGCGCTCGGGGAGCTGGAGACCCTGGCCGCCTGGTTGTGCGCCTGCCAGGACCAGTGCCCACCACGACCGCTGGATCGCGTCCGTGCCGTGGTGCTCGCCGGCGACCACGGCATCACCCACTTCGGTGTGTCGGCCTACCCGCGCGAGGTCACCCCCGCGATGGTCCACGCGTTCCTTGCGGGCAGCGCTGGGGTCGCTGTGCTGGCCCGACAGCACGGGCTCTCGTTGCAGGTCTTTGACCTGGCCGTGGACGACGAGCTGGCCGGGGTCGCGCCGGAGGTCACCGCGTACAAGGTACGCAGATCCTCAGAGCCGATCCACCTGCAGGACGCGCTCACCGACCAGCAGGTCCGCCAGGCGATCCAGGCTGGCAAGCTGATCGCGGCGGAGCAGATCGCCGCCGGCGCGGACCTGTTGATCCTCGGCGACATGGGCATCGGGAACACCACTCCCGCGGCCGCTCTCATCGCTGCCTCCTTCGGGTTGGGAGCCGCTGAGGTGACCGGCCGCGGCACCGGCATCGACGACGCGGCCCTGAGACGGAAGACCGAGCTCATCGACCTGGCGCTAGTGCGCGTCGGGGATCGAGCCGTGGATCCGATCCAGCGACTGGCCGCGCTCGGCTCCGCCGACCTGGCCGCTGGGGTGGGGTTCCTGATCGCGGCAGCGCGGGCCGGCGTACCCGTGCTGCTGGACGGACTGATCACCGTGGCCGAAGCCGTGGTGGCCGAGGACATCGCTCCAGGGGTCGTCGCCTGGTGCGCCGCCGGTCATCGCTCGACCGAACCGGCGCAGCAGCTGGCCCTGGACAAGCTGGGACTGCGCCCGGTCCTGGACCTGTCGCTTCGGCTGGGTGAGGGCAGCGGAGCGGTGGCTGCCGTCCCGCTGCTGCGCTCGGCTGTGCTGCTGATCCGTGAGATGGCCCTGCTCGCTGACCTGGCACCGCACGGCAGCTGATGTCGTTCAGCGGGTCTGTCCGGCTTGCGGTTGGCACCCTGACCGTGTGGCCGACCGGACCGGTCGACGTCAACCCTGCCGTTGCCCGCGTCGCCATGGCTATCGCTCCGCTGGCGGTACTGCCGCTAGCGGTGGTTGCCGCGGCGACCGCCTGGGCGTCGGACCGGCTCGGCGCACCGAATCTGCTGACCGGGCTGCTCGCCGTTGCCGTACTGGCCGGAGGAACGCGGGCGTTGCACCTCGACGGGCTCGCCGACACCGCCGACGGCCTGGGCAGCGGCTGGGACCGGGAGCGGGCGCTGGAGGTAATGCGCCGCGGGGAGATCGGCCCGATGGGAGTTGTGAGTGTCGTACTGGTGCTCGCCATCCAGGCAGCCGCTTTCGGTGAGCTGGCGAGCGGAGCCCTCGGGGCGGTACAGCTCGCGGTGTTGATCTGCTGCTCCCGCGCCGCCCTGGCCCTGGTATGTCTCCGCGGCATCCCCGCGGCACGAACTGGCGGGCTCGGCGCCGCCGTAGCAGGCTCGGTCCCCCGGTTGGTCGGTGGCGCTGTCTGGGTCGCTGTGGCCGCCGCCTCGATCGCGACCTCACTGCTGAACGGCGACAGCTGGGTTGCCGGACTGGTCGCCACGCTCCTTGCCGTCGCCTCCGTGGCCGTGCTGCTGCGCCGATGCGTGGCCCGACTGGGCGGGGTCACCGGTGATGTGATGGGAGCTTGCATCGAGGTCGCGGGTACGGCTCTCGCGGTGGGGTCGGTGCTGCGATGGCCCGAGGTCTAGATCTTCAACGCCCGGCCCGCCACGACCAGGATCACCTCGTCGCTGGCGGCCGCGATCGCCTGGTTCGTCAGGCCCAGCAGGTCGACGAAGATCCTGCCGGACCGGTACTGGGAGACGAGCCCCCAGCCGACCTCGTTCGTGACCGCCACCACCGGTCCGGGCGCCTCGGTCCACGCCTGCACCAAATCGTCCAGCCGTGGCTGGAACTGGTCCTGCCAGTCCCCGAGCGGTACGTCCCAGGTGCCCAGCTGGTCGACTACAGCGGTCAGCCAGGTGCCGAGACAGTCGACCAGAACTGCACCGTCGAGCTGCCTGAGCGCCGCTGGCAGGTCTGGGGTCTCCACGGTTGTCCAGTGCGGGGGACGTCTGGCCTGGTGAGTGCGGATCCGTGCCGCCCATTCCGGGTCGGCGGTCGGGTCGGGCGCTGGTCCGGGCGCCACATAGCTGACCGCAACCTCGGTCGCCAGCACCGACTCCGCATAGCGGGACTTGCCCGACCGTGCGCCACCGGTCACCAGAGTCCGTCGAGGAGCCACGGACGATGACCCTATCCGTACGGCGAAGGTGGGCGGGAGCCGCCGGGCTGGCCCTTGGGTACGCCGCAGACCAGGTGTGGGGCGATCCGCGCCGGTTCCATCCGGTAGCCGGGTTCGGTGGCCTCGCTCAACGACTGGAACGACACACGTACGCCGATGACCGGGTCGCCGGCGCCGTCCATGTCGGCGTACTGGTCGGCGGCGCTGTCGCAGGAGCGTTGCTGCTGCAGCGGGCGGTCGGTCGGTCGGCGGTGCCGGCGACAGCCTGTACCGCGCTGGTCACCTGGGCGGCGCTCGGCGGTCGGTCGCTGCAACGTGAAGCTGCCGCGGTGAGCGGCCAGCTGGCCGCAGGGAACCTGGCTGCCGCGCGGATCCAGGTCACTCATCTGGTCGGCCGGGACACCTCCCGGCTCGATGCCGACGGGGTGGCGCGCGCCTGCGTGGAGTCGCTGGCTGAGAACACCTCCGATGCTGTGGTGGCACCCCTGCTGTGGGGAGCGGTCGCTGGTCTCCCCGGACTTGTCGGCTACCGCGCGCTCAATACCTTGGACGCCATGATCGGCCACCGGTCGCCGCGTTACCTGCGCTTCGGCTGGGCGGCCGCCCGGGCTGACGATCTCGCGAACTGGGTGCCGGCGCGGCTGAGCGCCCTGCTTGCTGCTGCGGCCGCCCCGCTGGTTGGCGGGTCGCCTGCAGGGGCGCTGGCTGTGGTACGTCGAGACGCCGGCCGGCACCCGAGCCCGAACGCCGGCGTGGTGGAGGGTGCCTTCGCCGGAGCGCTCGGGGTTCGACTCGGCGGAGTGAACGTCTACCGGGGCGTGGTCGAGGACCGCGGGCAACTGGGTTCGGGGAGCCGGGTCCGGGTCGCGGACATTCCCCGCACCAGTCGGTTGGCCGCTGCCGTCGGGCTTGGCGCGCTTGCCGTGGCGCTCGGGATCGGAGCCCGGTGACCATCCTCATTCTGGGCGGAACGGCGGAGGCGCGCGCCCTGGCTCGGGACCTGGTCGCACTCGACTTCGCGGTGCTGTCGTCCCTGGCCGGGCGAGTAGCCCAGCCAGCGCTGCCTGCCGGGGACCTGCGGATCGGTGGCTTCGGTGGGCCGCATGGCCTGGTCCGATTCCTCCAGGACCGCCGACGTCACGACGACCCCATATCTCCCGAGTACCCCCGAGCGATCACGGCCATCGTTGATGCCACCCATCCCTTCGCTGCGCAGATGTCGCACCACGCCGCCCTGGCAGCCGCAGAGACCGGTATCCCACTGCTCCGGCTGGCCCGGTCAGGCTGGCGCAGCCATGCCCTTGCCGACCAATGGTGCTGGGTACCTGACCTCGCAACCGCTCGGGCGGCCGCCGAGCCGGCGTTGCGGCCCTTCCTGACCACCGGGCGGCAGAGTCTGCCCGCTTTCGAAGCGTGGTCCGACCGCCGCGTCGTGGTGCGGCTGGTCGACCCGCCTGGGGCACCGCTTCCCGCTCGCTGGCAGCTGTTCAGGTCGCGGGGGCCGTATACCCACCAGGGTGAACGGCAGTTGATGACCGACCACGCCGTCGATGTGCTGATCACCAAGGACAGCGGTGGGGACTACACCGTCGCCAAGTTAGAGGTTGCCACTGAGTTGGCTATCCCCGTTGTCGTGGTGTCTCGTCCTGCACCGGAGCCGGGTGTCGAGACGGTTACTACGGTCGAGGCGGCGGTTGGCTGGGTGCGGTCCAGGGTGGAGTAGCTCGGAGCCGCTGATATTCCGCTACCGTCGGCCGTCCCCTGGCGTGAGTGAGCGTGCGTCGCCAGGTCGGACGGCAGCGAGTAGCGGGATATCAGCGGCCCCACCGCGTTCCCAGCCCCCTGCTGCAGTTCACTCCCAGACCCCGCGAACCTCGCAGCGAGTCGGATCACCCCTGCGGCTTCGCTGGAGAGTGAGCGCGCGTCGCCAGGTCGGATGGCGGCGACTAGCGGGATATCAGCGGCCCCACCGCGTCCCTAGCCCCTGCTGCAGTTCACTCCCAGAACGCCACTGACTTTGCAGGAGTTGGATTACCCCTGCGGCTTCCGTTGGAGCTGACGATCGGGACCAGTCCTAGGGAAACGAAGGTCCAGGAATGGTCCCCTCGTGAGGGCGGAAGGCCCCAGATCCCGCGTGTCGTCCGGTTCGCCGTCGATGGCTGGCCGATTCCTGGACGAAGCGGCCGTCGGCTGCCCGCGAATTGCGCCCATGCCGGTCGAGTCCTTAAAGGGGAAGCCGCTGATATTCCGCTACGGCCAGTTCCTGCCGCGCCGCACTGAGCGGGCGCCGCGGGGTGACGGCGCGGCAGGTAGCGAGATATCAGCGGCCGGCCCGTGGTCGGCGATCAACACCCCCCCCGGTGGTGTCGGCGATCAACCCCCCCGGTGTGGCGATCAACCCCCCGGTGTGGCAATCAAGACCTCGGTGGTGGAGTGTTCCGGTGGTGGAGTGTTCCGGTGGTGGAGTGTTCCGGTGGAGGTGGAGTGTCCGGTGGAGTTGGTCAGCCGCGCCTGCACCGACCGCTCGAATGGGTGAGACCAACCGTCCTGCCTCCCACCAGCGTCCGGTCGCCGGTTATGACCTCGCCAAGAGCCGGCCCGTCGAGAGTGCCCTCTGCCACGGCGGATCTACTTCGCTACCTCCAGCCGACTGCCGCGTCACCGCCTAGGCGAGTGAGTCCTCCCAGGCCTGGTGCAGCGCGGCGTAGTGGCCGCCCTTACGCGTCATCAGCTCCTGCGGCGTGCCGTCCTCGATGATGCGGCCATGCTCCAAGACCAGCACCCGGTCGGCGATCTCCACCGTGCTGAGCCGGTGGGCGATGATGACCGAGGTCCGCTCGGACAAGATCGTGCCCAGCGCCCGCTGCACCAGTCGCTCGCTCGGCACGTCAAGGCTCGAGGTCGCCTCATCGAGGATCAGCACAGCGGGGTCGGCGAGGAAGGCACGGGCAAACGCCACCAGCTGGCGTTGCCCCGCCGACAGCCGGGACCCGCGCTTGCCCACGTCGGTGTCGTAGCCATTCGGCAGCTCGGTGATGAACTGGTGCGCGCCCACCCCCCTCGCCGCCTCCATGACATCGTCCCGGGTCGCGTCCGGCCGCCCGAACCCGATGTTGTCGGCGACGCTGCCGTCGAACATGAAGTTCTCCTGCGTCACCATCACCACCGCCCGACGCAGGTGGGCATCCGAGAGATCCCGCAGGTCGATCCCGTCCAGGGTCACCCGGCCGCCCGTCGGGTCATAGAAGCGGGCCATCAGCTTGGCGATGGTGGTCTTGCCGGCACCCGTGGTCCCAACCAGGGCGACGGTCTGACCGCGCGGCACGGTCAAGTCCAGCCCCGGCAGCACCGGCCGGTCATCGACATAGGAGAACCACACCTTTTCGAACCGCACATCGCCCTTGGCGTCGGGCAGCGGCACCGGGTCGGTCGGCTCCTTCACCGTAGGCTGCTCCTCGAGCACCCCGGACGCCTTTTCCAGCGCGGCGGAGGCGGACTGGAAGGTGTTGTAGAACTGGCTGATCTCCTGCATCGGCTCGAAGAACATCCGCAGATAGAGCAGGAACGCGGCCAGCACGCCGATGGTCATGTTGCCCTCGATCACCCGGTAGCCGCCGTACAGCAGCACCACACCGATGGTGATGTTGCCGATCATCCGGATGCCCGGCATGAACACCGCGACCAACCGGAAGGACTTGACGTTGGCGTCCTCGTAGCGACCGGCAAGATCTTCGAAGATCTGCTGGTTGCGACGCTCCCGGCGGTAGGCCTGGACGGCGCGGATACCGGTCAGGGTCTCGACGAACTGCACAATCACCAGCGCCGAGTTCTCCCGAACCTTGCGGTAGGTGATGGCTGACTGGCGTGAGAACCAGCGGACCAGGAGCAGCAGGATGGGGAAGCAGAGCAGGCAGACCGCGCCCAGCTTCAGATCCAGTACCAGCAGCAGGGTTCCGACGCCGACCATGGTCAGCAGCGCGGTGACCAGACCGTTGAACCCGCCGGCCAGCAGCTCCATGATCGCGTCGATGTCGTTGGTCAGCCGCGACACCACCCGACCGGAGGTGTAGCGGTCATGGAACTGCACATCCAGCTTCTGGAAGTGCTTGAAGAGCCGGCGGCGGATCTCCAGCAGCACCTCTTGGCCAACTCGACCTGACTGGCGCAGGAAGTAAATCCGGCTGAGCGACTGGAGGATCACCGCGACGGGCATGATCCCGACCGTCTCGTACAGCACCCTGGCGCTGCCGCCGGCCAGGATCGGCGGTACGCCGAGGTCGATGCCGCGGCGGACCAGCCACGGCACGCTGAGCCGGGCCGCGTTCTCCACCAGCACAACGGCAATCAGCAGCCAGACGTAGGTCTTGTACGGCCGGAGCAGCGAGCCGAGCAGCGCCCGGCTGCGCCGCTTGAGGAAGACACTGCCCTGCTCCGAGATCTCCCCGGAGTGCTCCGAGCCGACACCCCGCCACTCATCCAGCCCATCCTTGCCCTTGGCGGCCTGGGGGGTACGCGTGCGTCCGGTCGCGATATCTGTGCTCATCGAGCCACTTCCTGTTCCAGCCAGACCTGTTCGATCTCGTCCATCTCGTCTTCGGGGTCGAACTCTGCCGACAGCAGCTCGCGGTACTCAGGCACAGTGGCGAGCAGCTCAGTGTGCGTGCCGACGTGGGTGATGGTGCCGCCAGATAGGATCGCCACCCGGTCGGCCAGCAGCACGGTGGAGGCCCGGTTGGCTACCACGATGCCGGTGACCCCGACCAGAACCCGCTTCAGCGCCTCCTCGACGAGCGCCTCGGTGTGGATGTCGAGGGCCGACAGCGTGTCGTCCAGCACCAGTACGGTGGGGCCGGCCAGCACAGCTCGGGCCAGCGCCAGCCGCTGCCGCTGGCCACCGGACAGGCTCATCCCTTGCTCACCGATTCGGGTAGCAAGCCCCCAGGGCAGCTCGTAGAGGAAGTGGGCCTGGGCGACGTCGACCGCCTCGGTGATGTCCTCCTCGCTCGCATCTGGCCGGCCGAGGGTGAGGTTTTCCCGAGCCGACATCGAGAACAGCGTCGGATCCTCGAACGCAGTGGCCACGATGGTCCGCAGCTGGCTGAGCCGCAGGTCGCGGATGTCCACGCCGTCGATGGTGATCCGGCCCGCGGTCACGTCGTACAGCCGCGGCACCAAGGCGGTGAACGTCGTCTTGCCCGAACCGGTGGCACCGACCAGGGCCAGAGTCTCCCCCGGCCGGATCTCCAGGTTGAGGTCATGCAACACATCGGTGTCGCCGTCGGCGAAGCGGAATGCAGCACCCTCGAACCGGACGTGGCCGCGTACGTCGGCGATCTCGGCGTCGCCGTCGGTGATCTCGTTCTCGGCGTCGAAGATCTCCGCGATCCGGTCGGCGGCGGTCATGGCCTCCTGTGCCTGGGACAGCAGGAACCCGAGGGCGGCCACCGGCCACACCAGGGACAGCATCATGGTGATGAAGGCCACCAGCGTTCCCAAGGTGAGCCGGTCCTGGCCGGCCGCCACCGCGCCGAATCCCAGCACGATGATGAGCGTGACGCTGGGGATGATCTCGAGGAACGTCCAGAACTTGGAGGTGAGCTTCACCCGCTCCATCGAGGTGGCGAAGAGGCGGACGCTGCCGGCCTCGAACTTGGCGAAGACGTGGTCGCCGCGACCGAAGGCCTTGATCACCCGCAACCCGTGTGCGCCCTCCTCCACCGACGATGCGACGTCACCTATCTGGTCCTGGACCCGGCGGGACAGCCGCGTGTACTGCCGCTCGTTTCGCAGGCAGAGCCAGGTGATGGGGAACGTCGAGGCCAGCACGACCAGGCCGAGTGGCCAGTACATGTTGAGCAGCAGGATCGTGACCACGATGATCTGCACGATGTTCAACGTGATGAAGAGCAGGCCGAACCCGAGGAAGCGACGGATGGTGGCGAGGTCGCTCATCATCCTCGACAGCAGCTGGCCGGACTGCCAGCGTCCGTGGAAGTCCATCGGCAGCCGTTGCAGCTTGGCATACAGGTCGGTCCGGATGCCGGTCTCGGTGCCGAGGGTGGCCTTGGACACCACCCAGCGACGGAAGAACATCAGCGTGGCCTCGACTACTCCGAGCGCCAGCGCGAACAACCCCAGCGCGTACAGCCCACGCCGGTCGCTGTTGGCGATGGGTCCGTCGATCACCGCCTTGGTCACCAGCGGGATGACGATTCCGGCCGCCAGACCGACGGCGGCGAAGATCACCATGGCAATGAAACGCAGCCGGTACGGCACCAGATAACGTCGCATCCGCCATAGCGAGGTGCTGTGACGCCGTTTCGGCTGACCGTCCTTGCCGACCCTCGCTGTCGGAGGGGGCGCCATGGTCGGGGCACGATCCAGCGCGGTGAGGCCGAAGCCGTGCGGTGTGAGGTCGGGTCCCGGATGGTCTTGGTGGCGCGTCTCGGACGAGCGAGCCGACACATCGGCAGACATAGAAAGGTCCTCAAGAAAGTGATCGGAGCCGGCAACGCGTGAGATAGCCAGCCTTGCTATGGATCCTCAAGCCGTGCTGAGGTCAGTCGGTACCTGCAGGGGATCCGGCGGTCGGCGAGGTGACGCCGCGACTGCAACACCGGAAATCGCTTTCATCATACCCGGGTTGGCCCGGACCAACCACGGGGTTTAATGTCGTGGAGTTTCGATGGCGAAACGGCGAGGCGCACAGCTAAGGAGTTCGGTATGCCGCAGCAGGTCAAGGGGGTTATCGCTCGCAGCAAGGGAGCGCCAACCGAGCTCGTCGTCATCAACGTGCCCGATCCGGGCCCAGGCGAGGCTGTGGTGACAATCCAGGCGTGTGGGGTCTGCCACACAGACCTGCACTACCGCGAAGGTGGCATCGGCGAGGACTTCCCGTACCTGCTTGGTCACGAGGCCGCTGGCATCGTGGAGTCGGTCGGTGAGGGCGTACGCGACCTGCAGCCGGGCGACTACGTGATCTTGAACTGGCGCGCGGTCTGCGGGAGCTGTCGGGCCTGCAAGCGAGGTCGCCCCTGGTACTGCTTCAGCACCTTCAACGCGACGCAGAAGATGACACTGGAGGACGGGACCGAGCTGTCGCCCGCCCTGGGCATCGGCGCCTTCATCGACAAGACGCTGGTGGCCGCCGGCCAGTGCACCAAAGTGGACCCCGCAGCCCGCCCAGCCGCCGCCGGACTGCTGGGCTGCGGCGTGATGGCCGGCATCGGCGCCGCAATCAACACCGGCAATGTCAGCCGCGGCGACTCGGTTGCGGTGATCGGGTGTGGTGGCGTGGGCTCTGCCGCCATCGCCGGGTCTCTGCTCGCCGGCGCCGCGAAGATTATCGCCATCGACATCGACGACAACAAGCTTCAAACCGCCACCCAGCTGGGCGCCACCCACGTGATCAACTCCACGAACGTGGATCCGGTCGAGGCCATGCAGCAGCTCACCGGCGGCTTTGGCCCCGACGTGGTGATCGACGCCGTCGGCCGCCCTGAGACGTGGAAGCAGGCGTTCTACGGCCGGGACCTGGCCGGCACCCTCGTACTGGTGGGCGTACCGACACCGGAGATGACCGTGGAGCTGCCACTGCTCGACGTGTTCGGCCGCGGCGGGTCGCTGAAGTCCAGCTGGTACGGCGACTGCCTGCCCGAGCGCGACTTCCCGATGCTGATCAACCTCTACCTGCAGGGCCGCCTGCCGCTGGACGCGTTCGTCACCGAGGAGATCAGCGTGGCCCAGCTGGAGGCCGCCTTCGACAAGATGCATCGCGGGCAGGTGCTGCGTTCGGTGGTCATCTTCGCCGACGCCGCTGGGGCCGCGGCATGACCGCCCGTATCGACCACACCGTCACCTCCGGCACCTTCTCCCTGGACGGCCAGACCTTCGACGTGGACAACAACGTCTGGGTGGTCGGCGACGACGAGGAGTGCGTGGTCATCGACGCACCGCACGACCCAGCGGCGATCCAGCGGCTGGTCGCCGACCGTACGGTCCGCGCCATCGTGTGCACCCACGGGCACGACGACCATGTCCGGTTCGCCCCAGACCTCGGGGCCGCCGTCGGCGCGCCGGTGCTGCTGCACCCCGGCGACCTGCCGGTCTGGCGGCTGACCCACGACTCCCCTCCGGACGGCGAGCTTGCCGATGGCCAGCAGATATCTGTGGCCGGGACGACGCTGACCGTCATCCACACCCCCGGGCACGCGCCTGGAGCCGTCTGCTTCTACGCCCCAGAACTTGGCACGGTGTTTACCGGGGACACGCTTTTTCAGGGTGGACCGGGCGCAACCGGGCGCTCGTTCAGCGACTACGACACGATCGTCAGGAGCATCCGGTCGCGGCTGTTCACCCTGCCGGACGACACCGTGGTGAAGACGGGCCACGGCGACGACACCACGATCGGGTCAGAGCGGCAGGCGTTGGGCTGACGCCTGGGTTGTCCGCGACCTTGGGGAGAACTGGGACAATCGAGGCATGAGATGGCTCTTTCGGCTGTTGGCCAACGCGACCGCCTTGGCGGTGGCGACCTTCCTGCTCTCCGGTATCACGCTGACGGCTTCGAGCACCCGGGACAAGATCCTTGCGCTGCTGCTCGTGGCGTTGATCTTCGGTGTGCTCAACGCGGTGGTGAAGCCGATCTTCAAGTTCGTCACCGCACCGGCGGTGCTGTTGACGCTGGGTCTGTTCCTGATTGTGATCAACGGGTGCATGCTGCTGCTCACCTCGTGGGTTGCAGGGAAGGTCGACCTCGGCTGGCACGTCGGAGGGTTCCTTACCGCTTTGGCCGGAGCCCTCATTGTCTCCATTGTCAGCTTCATGCTGAACGCTTTCGTGCCCGACCGGGATGAGCGGAGGCGGCGTGTCTGACGCGATCACGCGCGTGGTGTTCGTCTGCTGGGGCAACATCTGCCGGTCCCCGATAGCGGAACGCGTGGCCGAGCGCGCTGCCCGCGAGGCCGGGCTGGATCAGGTGGAGTTCACCAGCGCAGCCACCAGCACCGAGGAGCTGGGAGAACCGATGGACCGACGCGCCGCCCGGGTCCTGGAGGCCTCCGGCTACCGCGCAAGCGGGCACGCCGCGCATCAGATCACCGCAGCGGAGCTGGCCGGGGCTGACCTGGTGGTGGCGATGGAGAACATCCACGTCACCAAGATGCTGGGGCTCTCCCCGGAGACCGGCAACATCGCCCTGCTTACCGACTTCGACCCCGCCGCCCAACCCGGCTCCGGCGTCCCTGATCCCTGGTACGGGCCGGAGTCCGGCTTCTACGACACCCTGGCCGCGGTTGAGGCAGCCATGCCTGGGGTCATGGGTCGAGTACGAGAAATCCAAGCCGAGCGTTAAGCGTCTATTCCACCGGAATGAGGAAAGCGAACTCATACGGAGTTCGTTTAAAAGGCTTGGCCCCGCCCCACTGAAAAGGGAGGCGGGCCAAGTCACATGATAAAGAATTCGTTCAGCAGAATACTGTTCAGAGCCGGGTGGAAATGCGCTCGGCGATGACGTCGGTTCCGCTGTCAGGTGCGACCACGACGATGCTGGCCCGGACGGCTGCAAGTCCGGCAGCGTCGAGCCGGTTCGCTTGTCCGCTGAGCTTGACCGTTTCTCCCGTTGCCGGAACCTCGCGCTGAACCGTGACAGTGCGTACCTTGACGGCCTTGCCACTCTTGCCGCGGTCAACAGTCACTGTCCACGTCGCTTTGACATTGGCGGTTTCCGTGCCGGTGTTCATGAGCTGCACCGCTCCCCGCACCAGAGCCTTTTTGTGGAGGTCCTTCACGGTGAGGCAGGTGCGCGCCGACACAGTGCTGTCGCCAACGTTCTGCCAGGCACTGCAAGTAGTCGTTGATACAGGCTTAGAGGTCGAGGCGGCCTGCGCAGCTCCACCGGAAATACTGGCGGCCAAAACAACTAGACCGGCGACGGCAACAGACTTCAGCTGAATAGAACTCACGGTGATTCCTTAAGCTATGGGGGCGGGGGTGGAATGACTATAAATCGGATAATGGAGATATTGCAACTTTCCTACCCCGTGCCGCAAGAAT
This sequence comes from uncultured Propionibacteriaceae bacterium, assembly GCA_902805915.1. GTDB lineage: Bacteria > Actinomycetota > Actinomycetes > Propionibacteriales > Propionibacteriaceae > Microlunatus. Next base: position 27,164 of record CADCUO010000229.1, read on the forward strand.
GCGTTAATTGACTTCGCGAATGACGTCGCGGTCTTGGGCAGTGTCAGTGCCGCTGTCTGGCACTCTTGGGGTCATGCACATCCTTGTCGTCGACGATGATCAGGCGGTCCGAAACTCCCTGCAGCGCTCACTGGCCTACAACGGGTACGAGGTCAGCACGGCCGAGGACGGGATCGAAGCCCTCGCCCGGCTGGCCGCTGTCCGCCCGGATGCGGTGATCATGGACGTGATGATGCCGCGGCTGGACGGGCTGGAAGCGACGCGGCTGCTGCGCTCCGCCGGCAACGACGTACCGATCCTGGTGCTCACGGCGAGGGACGCTGTCGGTGACCGGGTTGACGGCCTGGACGCCGGTGGCGACGACTACATGGCCAAGCCGTTCGCGCTGGACGAGCTGCTGGCGAGGCTGCGCGCGCTGGTCCGGCGCGCCGGCACAGTGGCCGACTCCTCCGACCCCTCCACCCACAACCTGATATTCAGCGACCTGGTGCTGAACACCCAGACGCGCGAGGTGCTGCGCGGCTCCCGAGCGATCAGTCTGACCCGGACCGAGTACGCGCTGCTGGAGGCCTTCATGCAGCACCCGCGGCGGGTGCTGGAGCGCAGCTGGCTGCTGAACGAGGTCTGGGGATTCGACTTCCCCACCACCGCCAACTCGCTCGAGGTCTATATCGGCTATCTACGTCGCAAGACCGAGGCGGAGGGAGAGCCGCGGTTGCTGCACACCGTCCGCGGCGTGGGTTACGTACTTCGCGAGACTCCTCCGTGACCGACCTCGCCTGCTAGATGCTCGAACGTCTGCGGAACTACGTCGGCTCCCTGACCCTGCAGCGCCGGGTTGCGTATCTGACCACCATCGCCGTCGCCCTGGCCGTCGCGGCCACCAGCGCCGCCGGGTATTTCACGCTGCGATATCAGCTCTACAAGGCGCTCGACGCAGAGCTGACCCAGGTTGCCACCACCATCGCGGTTCCGGTGGCCGACAACATCCGTACCTTCGGCGGGCTGACCGAACCGGCGCTGCGGGCCGGCAACTTCAGCGTGGCCGCAGTCCGTACCGACGGAACGGTCTACTACGTGCCGGAGGACGACGTCCGGCTGATGATAGGTCCCCAGGAGCTCGCCGTCGCCCGGCTGCAGAACGGGGCGTCGTCGGCCCGCTCCGGGACAGCGGCCAACGGCGAGCCGTACCGCATCGTCGCAGTCCCGATCAAGAACCTGGGCAACTACGCGTTGGTGCTGGGCCGGCCGCTACAGCCCACCAGGGACATCTTGAACTCGCTCTGGTTGGTGTTGATGCTGTTCGGCGCGTCCGGGGTGATCGTGGCTGGGGCGGCGGGTGCCGCGGTGGCCCGGTCCGGTCTCCGGCCGGTACGGCAGCTGTCTGGCGCCGTCGAGCATGTGATCGAGACCGGCGAGCTCGACCCGATTCAGATCAGCGGCAACGACGAGCTGGCCCGCTTCGCCGACTCCTTCAACCGGATGCTGCTGTCACTGGCATCGTCGCGGGAGCGGCAGCGGCAGCTGATCGCCGATGCCGGACACGAGCTCCGTACCCCGCTGACCAGCCTCCGGACCAACATCGAGCTGCTGGCCGCCGACCAGAACGCCAACATGTTGAAGGCCGACGACCGCGCCGCGATCTTCAGCGACGTGTCCGCCCAGCTGTCTGAGTTCACTACTCTGATCGGCGACCTGGTCCAGCTGGCCAGGGATGAGACGGTTGCCGCGCCGCCGGAGCCGATCGACTTCCGGGACGTGGTCAACGCCGCGCTGGAGCGGGTACGGCGACGCGGGCCCGGGCTGACCTTCGACGTGGAGCTCAACCCCTTCTATGTCATCGGTGAGGCCGACACGTTGGAGCGGGCGGTCGCCAACCTGCTGGACAACGCTGTGAAATGGAGCCCACCTGGCGGCACCGTTCGGGTGCAGCTGGAGGGCGACCGGCTGCGCGTCGCGGACCAGGGGCCGGGCATCCGGGAGGAGGACCTGCCGTACGTCTTCGACCGGTTCTTCCGGTCCGAAGCAGCCAGGAACACCCCAGGCACCGGGCTTGGACTGTCGATCGTGGCCCAGACGGTGGCCCGGCACGGCGGTTGGGTGCGGGCCGGCCGGTCCGCCCAGGGAGGCGCGGAGTTCACGATCCGGCTGCCCGGCTCAACCACGCTGGAAGGTCTCTCCGCGGCGCCGATCGAGGCCTAAGACCTGCCGCGAGTGGCCCTGGGAGTGTGCGTCGGCAACGTCATCCGCGGCCCCCGGCGCGGCGGTCGGAGGCCCGCCAGGGTGAGCAGCATCTGCACCCGGAACCGGTGGCCGCGGTAGGGCTGCAGGATCTCCTCGGTGGCGTCGTCATCGAGCGCCTCACCGGTCAGCGCCCAGCTGATCGCCTTGCCGACGTGGTAGTCCCCGATACTCCAGGCGTCGGCGTCGCCGTGGGCTCGCTGCCGTACCTCGGCGGAGGTCCAGGGGCCGATCCCCGGCAGGCTTCGCAGGGCTCGGTCGGCAGACAGACAGTCGGTCCGCAGGGTGCGCTCCAGGGCAGGTGCGCGCACCGCCGAACGGACCAGCGGGCGGCTGCGCCGCTCCTCCACTCCCGCCGCAAGGAACCGCCAGCTCGGTATCTTCGCCCAGTCCTGCGCCGTCGGCGGGAGCCGCATCCCGTACGCGGCCGAGGCGGCATCGGCGGTCGGCCCGGGTGCCGGCTCACCGAACTCGCGGACCAACAGCCGAAACGCCGAGTATGCCTCCGAGCCGGTCACCACCTGCTCCAGGCACGCTGGAGCGAGTGATTCGAACACTGCATCGGTACGCCCGACCCGGTAGTCGGCGAACCGGCGATGCGCCTCCACCAGCGTGGGGTGCTCTGGTCGCGGTGCGAAGCCGTCGACGTGGTCGGCCTCCCCGAGCAGCCGTGGCAGCTGGTCCAGCGCCCAAACTGCTCCGTCGCCCCAGGCGCGCGCCGCCACGGTCTCTCCCGACACCACCACCTTGAGCAGCGCAGCGCCGACGGGCGTACGGGTGGCCCGCAGCCAGATGTCGCCCAGCTGGCGATGTGTCGGGTCGGCCGGGCCGCGTCGCAGGTGGGCGAAGATCGGGCGCAGCAGCACCGGTCGTCCCAGCCGGAACGTGCGGGTACGTCCGGTGGCGGTCATGCCGGCCGCTCAAGCAGATACGAACCGTCGGGCTGCGGGAGAAAGCCGACCTTGGCCAGCACCCGCCTGGACCTCGCGTTGTCAGAGTCAGTATCGGCCCGGACGGCTGCCGCGCCGGCGCGCCAGGCTCGCTCCACGATGCCCACGCAGGCAGCGGTGGCAATGCCCCGGCCGCGCATCGACGGCACCACGTCGTAGCCAATCTCCACCACCGGGTCCGCCGCTGGTGTTCCTACCCCCGCAGCGCTCGGCGGGCTGTGAAAGCCGACGTCGCCGACCACCAGACGGGAGCCGGACTCGCCGGCGACGACCAGCTGATACATCCACCAGCACGGCACCCGGCTCTCATCCCAGCCGCTTGCGCGGTGCGCCTGGATCAGCACGGACAAGCCCATCATCGTCTCGAGCATCGGGTACTCCGGATGCCACCGGATCCTGCCCGGAAGCAGCACGCCGCCGCCCAACACCGAGCGGGCAGACCGCAACGAGATGGGGTGCAGGTCGACCGTCGGCCCCGATGGCATGCTCCAGCGTCCTCTCGTTACCGCTGCGGGAACGGCCAGGAGTTCGCCCGACAGCCGCGCAAGCCCTTGGTCTGCTGCATCATCACCGGCGCCCGCCGGCCCTTGCCGGGGCAGCCGACGTGGTTCCGCCCGAGTGTGTGCCCGAATTCGTGGTTCACCAGGTAGCGCCGGTAGCCGGTCACATTCGTACCGTACGACTTCGCTCCGGAAGCCCACCGCTTCGCGTTGAACACCACCGACTTCTGGTTCTGACAAGAGTAGGACCCACGGGTGAGCAGCGGGGCGCAGAGCTTGTCCGTCGTCGCAGGTGTGGCCAGGTAGGCATGGATGTCTGCCCTCTTCGGTGAGCTGACCAGCTCAAACCGCCAATCGCCTGAACCTCGCCAGCTGCGCTGGTCGTCAAGGATGCCTTGGATGATTCGCGCGGTCTGAGCTGCGTCGAAGGGCAGCCCCCGCTCCACCCGGACGTCGTACCGCACCAGCCTGCCGCGCTTGGCCGTCGACTTCTGGCTCAGCTTGGCCTGGATGAAGGTGCCCGGCCCCCGGTACGGGACCTTGGGCGGTGCTAGCCGAACGGCCCGGCGCGTGGTGCTGACGGGCGGGCGGGCGGTGGTGTCGATAGCCAGGCTGACCCTCGCGCTTGAGCTAAGAACTGGGGCGCTGGCCCGGGGAGCGGTCTGGACCTCCTGCTGGCGCCAGCCGCCGTTGAACGCCATCCCGAGAACCAGCAGGACAGCGACACCGGTCACCGCCAGCACTCTCCAGTGCGCTTGCCGTCGAGTGCGCTGCCTTCCCGACGTTCGATGGCCCTGGCTGTGAGGCGCCGACAGAGTACATTGTGAGCCGCTGTGATCAACCTCGTCAGCCGATCGGCGAGGCGCAGAAGGACCCGACTGGGCGCCTTCCCTGTTCGCCGGCGGAAAGTTGCTCACAAGGACAAAGACTAGGTGGAGAACGTGTCACACTCGCATTCGCCCGACGGCCCCACCTCCGTGGCGGAGATGAACCGGCACCGCAAGGCGCTCCGGATGATGGTGGTCGTGCTGATCCCGCTGGGGATCTGGACGGTGGCGGGATTGATCGCACTGTGGCCCGGTGACGTCTCCAGCCACATCCGCACCGACCTGTCCTTGTACAGCGTGCCTGGAGTGACCTACCCGACGGCACGGATCACCACCATCAACGAGACCTCGTGTGAGGGCATGGTCGGATCCACCCCAGGGGCGGACGACCAGACCTGTGCGACCATCGGGGCGCAGCTGACCGAGGGTCCAGAGCAGGGGCAGACCGTCGAGGTTCCGCTGAACAATGCGGTGTACTCATCCGGGACCGAGATCGGGCAGAAGGTCAAGCTGCTCCGGCTGCCCATCGAGGGGCAGCCGGCGACGTACCAGTTCTCCGACTTCGACCGGAGTACCCCGCTGCTGGTGCTGACGCTGGCCTTCGCCGTGGCAGTCGTCGCAGTCGCACGGTGGCGCGGTTTCGCTTCGCTGGTCGGGCTGGCCTTCGCCGGCTTCATCCTGGTGAAGTTCATGTTCCCGGCGCTGGTGGCAGGGTCGAACCCGGTACTGATCGGGCTGGTGGGGTCGTCGGCCATCATGTTCGTGGTTCTCTATGCCGCGCACGGGTTCAGTGCCCGAACCACGACGGCGCTGTTGGGGACACTGTTCGGTCTGGTGTTGAGTGCTGCACTCGGGTACGGCGCGACCAAGTGGGCGCACCTGACCGGGGCGGCGTCGGAGGACGACCTGGTGCTGTCGGCTACGGCACCCGACCTGCGGCTTACCTCGGTGGTCGTCTGCGCCATCATCGTGGCCGGGCTAGGGGTGTTGAACGACGTCACGATCACCCAGGCCTCCGCGGTCTGGGAGCTCGCCGACTCAGACACCGACCAGAAGAGGCTGTTCTCCCGCGCGATGCGGATCGGTCGCGACCACATCGCCTCGACCGTCTACACCATCGCCTTCGCTACCGCCGGTGCGGTGCTGCCCGTGTTGCTGCTGATCGTCATCTACGACCGGCCGTTGTTCGAGGTGATCCAGACCGAGATGTTCGCCGGTGAGATCGTCCGTACGGTGGTCGGCTCGATCGGACTCGTGCTTGCCGTACCGCTCACCACCGCGATCGGGGTCGCAGTAGTCCGGGCTAGTCGCGGCAGCACCGGAGCGTCGTGGCTCGGCCGCACGCCGCAACCCGCCGGGGATGGCAACGCCGCTACGTCCTTTTTTGGGCCGCACGGACGCAAGCATCGCCGCGAGAATGACAACGCCGAGGACATCGACGACTTCTCCGACCTGCGCGATCCCACCGACGAGGCGGCTGACGACAAGGGCAGTCGTCGCCGGTGAGGGCGGTCGTCTACGACGCGGTTGGGGCCACGCCAACGGTTCGGGACATCCCCGCCCCACCGTGTCCTGAAGACGGTGTGCTGGTGCGGGTGGCCGCTACCGGGGTGTGCAGGTCGGACTGGCACGCCTGGCGGGGCCACGACCCGGTCCCGCTCCCACACGTACCAGGGCATGAGCTGGCGGGGACCGTGGCGGTCGTCGGGCCGGCGGTCGAGAGATTTCGCGTCGGCGACCGCGTCACCGTACCGTTCGTCTGCGGTTGTGGACACTGCGACTTCTGTGCTGCCGGCGATCAGCAGGTCTGTCCCCACCAAACCCAGCCGGGGTTCACCGGCCCTGGTTCGTTCGCGGACCTGGTCGCGCTGCACGCCGCCGACACGAACCTGGTCCGGCTGCCGGATGCCGTCGACTTCGTCACCGCTGCGTCGCTGGGCTGCCGGTTCGCGACCGCCTTCCGCGCCGTGACGGTCCATGGCCGGGTCGGTGACGGCGACTGGGTGGTGGTGCACGGCTGCGGCGGTGTCGGTCTGTCGGCGGTGATGATCGCGTCCGCCCTGGGCGCTCGGGTGATCGCGGTGGACATCTCCCCGGCCGCGCTCCGGCTGGCCGTAGGAGCGGGCGCAGTTGCCACGGTCGACGCCACGGTGGACGTCGTCGCGGCCGTGCATGAGCTGACCTCGGGTGGTGCCCATGTCTCCATCGACGCGCTCGGTTCGGCTGAGAGCGCCGCGGCGTCGGTCCGGTGCCTGCGCCGTCGTGGCCGGCATCTGCAGATCGGACTGCTGTTGGGCTCGGCTGCCACCACTGCGCTGCCGATGGATCTGGTGATCGCTGGAGAGCTGGAGATCTATGGCTGCCACGGGATGGCTGCGCATGAGTACCCGGCCATGCTCTCGATGATCCAGGCTGGGCGGTTGCGTCCTGACCTGCTCATCGGCGCAACGATCGGGCTTGATGAGGCGCCCGCCGCCTTGGTGGCGATGGATGGACCAGCCCGGACGACCGGGATCACGGTGGTCGAGATGGACCCCGCAACTCCGGCGTGGGATCGCCATGACCGTACGGGAGCCGAGATCGCGCAACTTGGCGACTGACGCCCATCTGGACCTCCGGATCCATACGCTGACTCGATGGGCCGAGACGAGCACACGCCACTGCCGCACCGGTGAGCGTGCTCGAACTGGTCGCCCGCTTTGCGAGGACGGGCACCGTGGCTTGTGGCCTGGCTGACCTCCTTACCGGTGGCCCTGCTCCGAGCCGGAACGCTGGCCGAGCCGGATACCTTCTGGGAGATCCGGACCGGACTGGTCACCATCGAACAGCGGGCCATCCCGGCGGTAGACCCCTTCTCCTGGACCGCCCTTGGTGAGCCCTGGACGGTCAACTCCTGGGCTTTCAACGTCGTCATCGGCGCTGCGTACCGGCTGGCGGGCTGCCAGCCGTCGCGCTGTTCTGCACCGCGCTGGTCATGGCCGCCGCCGGGCTGGTCCGCAGCTGGGGTCGGGGTCTTGGCAGCGATCTGGGTGAACCTGCATGCAGCTGCCTTGCTGGGGGTGGCCATTGTCGGCGCCACGGCACTGCTCCTGGTGCTCAGCCGCACCACGCGCAGCCGCGGCTGGTGGTGTGTGGCCGCGACGGCTGCCGCGCTGGCGGGGTCCATGCTCAACCCGTACGGAGTGGGTCTTTTCGCCCAGACCATGCAGGTCAAGAGCGCCTCCACGGCGGTGATCGATGAGTGGCAGTCGATCGACGTTACGAACCCGACGGACGCTGTGTTGCTGCTGTCGGGGCTTGTCGCGCTGGTCACTGCGGCATGGCGCCGCGACGCCGTAGTTGTAGGTGCCTTAGCCGTCTCTGTGGCCGGGGGTATTACTGCCATCAGGTTGCTGCCGATCCTGGTACTGCTGGCGGTGCCCGTGCTTGCGGCCTTGGTCTCCCACCCCGCGGTACGGCGCTATGCGTACAGCCGCCGGGTTGTGGTGATACCCGGTGCTCCGGCTGGGGTGACAGCCCTCGCGCTCCTGGCGCTTCCGGCCTTGGGCCACTTCGGGCGGCCGCTGTCCAGCCTGTACCCCACCCGGGCCGTGTCTGCGATCCCGCCGAACTGCCGTCTGTTCAACTCATACCTGTTAGGCGGCTTCGTACTGCTGCAGCGTCCGGACGTAGCGGTAGCGGTGGACTCGCGCAACGACTTGTACGGGACTGAGCGTGTGGTGGCCGCTGAACGGGTTCTCCGTGGGGAAGCGGATAGGACTGGTCTGCTCACCGGTGCGGGTTGTGTGCTCGTGCCGCCTGCCAGCGGCCTGGCGCTGCGGCTTCGGACGGACCCCAACTGGCAGGTCACCTCGTCGGAGACCGCTGCCTCGCTGTTCGTACGCCGGTAGTTGGGCAGCGGAGGTAACACTGCTGCCCTCTGACGGCCGCAAGCCGTAAGCAGGAAAACTCTGATCTCTTCTCTTGCAATCGAACGTGTGTTCGTAGATGATGGTCTTATGAAACGGCCCGAACCGCCACTCGCAGATGGACCTGGTGACGAGCCACGGGTGGCGCTGTCGCTGAAGGAGTTGACAGCCGCCCTCGACCGACTGATCTGCGCGGTGGACGCCGGCGGGCTGGGTCAGCTGGACATTGATGGCGTCCTCGACTTCATGCGGTCGTTCGAGCGGGCCCGCAACCGGATGCCAGTCATCGACCACCAGATCATCGCGGACTGCGACCGGCGGGACATGGCAGACCATCTGACCTGTCGCAATACGCAGAGCATGCTGACCCATCTGCTCCGCCTGTCGCCACACGAGGCAAGTAGGCGCGTGCGCGCCGCCGCCGCAGTCGGCGCCCGCACTACGATGCTCGGCGAGGCGATGGACCCGGTGCGTCCGGACCTAGCCAGCGTGCAGCGTCAGGGGAGGTCAGTCCGGAGCACGTTGCCATCGTGGCGGGCTGCCTCGATGAGATCGACCGACCCGGCTATGACCCCGTGGATGTACGAGCCGCTGAGCAGGCGATGACCAGCTACGCCACCGAATTCGGACCGAGAGAGCTACGACGGATCGGGACGCATCTTGTCGAGGTGATCAACCCAGACGGGTCGGTCCCCAGGGATCGACTGAACTTCGATCGCCGCAATGTCGAACTGCGACAGAACAGCGATGGCTCCTACACCCTCAATGGTCGGCTGACCGGGCCAGTCGGCGCGGCGCTGTTCAGCGTGCTGCAACCGCTGGCCAGACCACGGGTGGAACTGCCGCAGGTGGCGACTCGTCGCTCCGCGGTGACCACGGACGCTGAGCTGACCAAGTACTCCCGTAC
>CADCUO010000230.1 GCA_902805915.1 uncultured Propionibacteriaceae bacterium
GATGGTTGCGCTCGACCTGTGAGCGGGTCGCCTCGATCAGCTTGTCGTACTGCACCCCCGACGGGCAGGCGGTGACGCAGGCCATGCAGCCCAGGCAGGCGTCCCAATGCTGGACCATGGAGCCGGTCATCGGCTCACCTTCGAGGCCCTGCTTCATCAGGTAGATCCGCCCCCGCGGGGAGTCCATCTCCTCCCCCCACAGCGAGTAGGTCGGGCAGGTGGTCAGGCAGAATCCGCAGTGCACGCAGTCGCCGACCAGGGCCGGATCTGGCGGGTGGTGCTCGTCGAAGGCGCCGCGCACCACCGGCGACGGCAGCGATACCGGCTCGGGTCGCGATCGGCTGTCGGTCGGTCCCATCAGATGCCCCCTACGAAACGGCCCGGCGAGAGCCGGTGCTGTGGATCGAACTGGTCCTTCACCCGGCGCATCAGGTCGATCGCGGCGATCGGCCCCCAGAGATCTATCGCTTCTTTGACCGCAGTCGGGGCGTCCACGACAACGACGGCGCCGCCGTAACTGCGGCAGACTAGCCGCAGTCGTTGCACCACGTGGACCACGGTGGCCGGGTCCGTCCCGTCCGGAAGAGCGCCGTACAGAACCCCGGCCCCGGCGGACCCGCGGACCGTCACCGGGACAGACTTCTGGAGCGCCAGCGTACGCAGCTCAGCGAGGACCGTGGGGAGCCCGGTCAGGGCGAAGGTGAGCTTGAGGGCGATCTGCCCGCCGGTCCAGGGGTAGGTCGACCACCGAGCTGGGGGCTGCTCTCCCGCCTCGGGGGCGAAGCGGTCCAGCACGGCCAGCGTGGACTCCGTCCTCGCCGCGACCCCGCCTGCAGTGCCCTCCAGCAGCACCGTCACGGTGCCCGGGCCCTCGGCCGGCCAGTCCAGCTCGACGGCGCTCGGTACGACCTGCCCGTGCACAATCGACTGCACCGCCTCGTGAGCCTGGTTCTGATCGTGCACCGCGACAGCGACGAAACGGCGGGCCGCCGGCAGGGGATGCAGCCGAAACACCGCTTCGGTGATGACTCCCAGCGTGCCGAACGACCCGGTGATCAGCTTGCCCAGGTCGTATCCCGCCACGTTCTTGACCACCCGGCCGCCCGCTTTGGCGACGACGCCGTCAGCCCGAACCATGGTGACGCCGATCAGGAGGTCTCGGACCGTCCCGGCAAGAACTCGTTGCGGGCCACTCGTCGACGCCGCGACCGTACCTCCGACACTGGCCCCGGGCACCATCTCGTCCACCGCGAGACGTTGGCCGGCCCCGGCCACGGTCTGTTGCAGGGAGGCCAGCCGCGTGCCGGCCTGGGTGACCACGACCAGGTCGCCCGGGGCGTGGTCGATGACCCTGTCCATCCGGCTGAGGTCCACCACAAGGTCGACGCGCGACGGCGGCTGACCCCAGGTCAGCTTGGTGCCGCATCCCCGCGGGACCACGGCAAGGGCGTGTGCCGCGGCCGCGCGCAGCACCTGGCTGGTCTCCTCGGTCGAGGTCGGGTACGCCACGAGTGCGGGCAGGACGCCGTGCACACCGTCGTCATCGTTGGCGCCGCGCACTGTCGTACCGGTGTCCCGGACGGCGCTCACCGCTGCCGCCGAGGGTGCACTCGAGACGACGGCGGCCATCAGAACACCTCGGCCACGCCGGCTTCGGCCAGCGGGTGAGCGCCCTTGTGCTTGCCGGGCACCTCTCCGCATAACCGTGGTGTGGGGAAGATCTTGCCGGGGTTGGAGATGTTGCCCGGGTCGAAGGCGCAGCGGACCATCTGCATGGTGTCGAGGTCGTCGTCGCCGAACATCCGTGGCATGTAGGCCGACTTGTCGATGCCTACCCCGTGCTCGCCCGTGATCGAGCCGCCGGCCTCGATGCACAGGTCGAGGATGGCGCCGCTGACCTTCTCGGCCTCCTCGCCCTGTCCTGGGACCGACTCGTCGAACAGCACCAGTGGGTGGAGGTTTCCGTCGCCGGCATGGAAGACGTTTGCCACCCGGACGCCTGATCTGGCGGAGAGCTCGGCAATGGCCCGGAGCACCTTGGGCAGCGCGGTCCGCGGGATGACGCCGTCCTGAACGATGTAGTCGGGGCTGATCCGGCCTACCGCCGCAAAGGCGGACTTGCGACCCTTCCAAACCAGCGCCCGCTCCACGGCGTCAGTCGCGGTCCGAACCTCGAAGGCGCCGTGGGCTCGACAGTGCCGATCGACGGCCTCGAACTCGTGTGCCACCTCAGTGGCAGGCCCGTCGAGCTCGACCAGGAGGACGGCGCCCGCGCCTGCCGGATAGTTGCAGTGGACCGCGGCTTCCGCGGCCTCGATCGCCAGAGCGTCCATCATCTCGATGGCGGCAGGGAGCACGCCAGCTGCGATGATCGCTGACGTCGCGGCACCGGCCTCATCGGTGGAGGCGAACCCGGCCAGCACGGTTCGGACCTCCTCCGGAGCTCGGACCAGCCGCACGGTGACCTCCGTTGCTACGCCGAGGGTGCCCTCCGAGCCGACGAGCGTGCCCAGCAGGTCGTACCCCGGCGCGTCTGGTGCCAGCCCGCCGATCTCAACCACCTCACCGCTCGGCGTCACCAGCTCGACACCGAGCACGTGGTTGGTGGTGAAGCCGTACTTGAGGCAGTGGGCGCCGCCGGAGTTCTCTGCCACATTGCCGCCGATGGAGCAGATCTGCTGACTGGATGGATCGGGTGCGTAGTAGTAGCCGTACGGGCCTGCCGCGCGGGTGACCTCGAGGTTGATCACGCCCGGCTGTACGACGGCGCGCTGGTCCCGCCAGCGGACCTGCCGTACCGTCCGCATCCGGGAGGTGACCACCAGGACGCCGTCCGCGCGAGGCAGCGCTCCTCCCGACAGTCCGGTGCCCGAGCCGCGGGCGACGAACGGCACCCGCTCGCGGGCACAGGCGCCGACCACGGCGGCCAGCTGCTCCGTCGTCTCGGGCAGGACCACCAACGCTGGCACCACCCGATAGTGGGCCAGGCCGTCGCACTCGTAGGTCCTCAGCTGGGCGTGGTCGGTGATCATCGAGTCCTCGGGCAGCATCGACCGCACAACCGCAGTGACCGCTGCAATCGCCTCGGGTCGCGAGTTCGAGGAACCGGTGGCCTCGGTCCGCTCCGGGGGTGTCGGTCCGACCCGAGGACCAGATGTCGTCGTGGTCCCGTGTGTGCCGCTCATCAGTCAATTATCCGCTCTGGACGTGTTCTGGCGTCGGCCACCGGGGTGGCGTGGTGATCCTCCGCCGAGCACGGGCCCATGGAAAGTTAATTCCTCAGTGTGAAACTCAATCGCAGCCAGTCGCCGCCGTCAAGAGCGCGCCTGGTGGCAGCGAGGAGGTCAGCCTAACCACCCCCTTGCCTTAACGACTCGCATCGGTCTAGTGTTTCACTTACTGGCTTATCTATTCCGCAAAGCGGAAAGTCTATTTATTGGTTGGACGTCGAGGCGGTGGGACGTCTCAGTGCTCTGTAGACCGATACAACTCGACGGCGTCTTTCGTCAGTCAGATGAGTCCACAAGTACGCCAGATACCAACTGAGGATCCAGCGGCCCAGGTGGCCAGAACGGACGAGCAATGAGCGCAGAGTCGCGGGCCGAAGTCGACGCCATCGATGTCGTGATGGATGCCGGCGACGACCTCCACGGGGACGCGACTGCGCATTGGGCGGTCGGTCAGCTTTCACGAGTTCTGACCGCTGCGGGCCTGAGAGTGGGTCCGCCGGGGGAGGAGTCCCAAGCTGCCCTGCGGATCGTTGCGGCCCTATCGGCTAGCCCGGTAGCCGAGTTGCTGTCATCCCGGGGTGTCGCCATTCCGAGTGTGGCCGAGTCCTTCGTCGTCCAACGGCGAGCCGATGAGGACGTACTCACCGTCGTGGGCGCCGATGGGCGCGGCCTGGCGTACGGTCTGCTGGATCTTGCCGACCTCGCCGCACTGTCCGACGACCCGCTGGCCGCACTGCACGAGGTGCAGGGCAGCAGCGAGAGCCCCGCCACACCGGTGCGCAGCATTTCCCGCGGCTTCGTCAGCGACGTCGAGGACAAGCCGTGGTTCTATGACCGCGAGTTCTGGCAGGAGTACCTCACCGAGCTGGCGACCCACCGGATCAACCGGCTGCAGCTCGCCCTCGGGATGCAGTACAACTACTCCCACGACCCGGACGCGATCGACAATTACTTCTGCTTCCCCTACCCCTTTCTGCTCGACGTCCCGGGCTACGACGTCCGCGCGGGCGGAGTGTCGGACGAGGAGCGCGACCAGAACCTGGAGATGTTGCGCTTCATCAGTGATGAGGCCAAGGTCCGCGGAATCCATTTCCAGCTCGGTCTGTGGAACCACGCGTACGAGATGCTGGACAGCCCTGAGGTCCGCTATCCCATCTCCGGCGTGACGCAGGACAACCATGCTCAGTACTGCGCCGCCGCGCTGGAGCAGTTGTTGCGCAGCTGCCCGTCGATCGACGGGTTGACCTTGCGGGTGCACTACGAGGGCGGGGTGCCCGAGCCCGGTCACGAGTTCTGGCGCATTGTCATGAGCGCCGTCACCGGGATCGACCGGCCGATCGAGCTGGACATGCACGCGAAAGGCGTTGACGAAGGTCTGGTGGACGTCGCCCGCGAGACCGGGTCGCCAGTGGTGATCTCTGCCAAGTACTGGGCTGAACACCAGGGGCTGCCGTACCACCAGGCTTCCGTGCGGGACAAGGAGAAGGCGACGTCCGAGCCGGGGTCGGGGCTACGCTCCATCACCGCGCATCTGAGACGCTTCACGCGGTACGGATACGGTGACTTCCTCCGCGAAGATCGCGACTTCGACCTGATCTTCCGCATCTGGCCCGGCACCCAACGTCTGCTGCTTTGGGGCGACCCGGTTCTCGCCGCCGGCTACGGCCGCCTCGGCACCATCGGAGGCGCGCTCGGTGTCGAGCTCTGTGAACCGCTGTTCTTCAAGGGTCGCAAGAACTCGGGGGAGCCGGGCGGACGCGATCCCTACGCCGAATCTGCGCTCAAGCTCGGCCGTGACGACTGGAAGAAGTACTCCTACACCTACAGGCTGTGGGGGCGTCTGCTCTACAACCCGGACGCGGATCCGTCGTCGTGGCGCCGATATCTGCGCAGCGAGCACGGGGAAGCCGCGGCGGCGGTGGAGGACGCGTTGGGCGCCGCCAGCCGGGTGCTACCGCTGGTCACCGTGGTGCACGGACTGGGCGCCTCGAACAACGGCTACTGGCCAGAGATGTACATCAACATGCCCATCGCCGGCGGCGCGCACTCCGACCACTACGAGTTCGACACGGCCCAGCCGACCACCTTCGGCGGGGTCAGCTCCTTCGACCCAACGCTGTTCGACCGGATCAACGACCACGCCGATGACCTGCTCGCCGGCCGATGCTCCGGCCGCTACACCCCCGTGGAGACCGCCGAGTGGCTGGAGCGACTCGCTGACGAGGCCGAGCAGAGTCTGCAGCAGGCTCAGGCGAAGATCACTGATGACAGCAGCCCCAGCTTTCGCAGGATGGCCGTCGACGTCACGGTGCAGCTGAACCTCGCGCGCTTCTTCGCCGGCAAGAACAGAGCGGGTTTGTCCTACGCGCTGTACGAGCGGACGCAGGAGCCGGGGCACCTTGCCGCCGCCGTCGCGGCGTACCAGGTCGCCCGGGATGCCTTTGCCCAGGTGGTGGACGCCACCACCGGGGTCTACCGACCCGATGTGACATTCGGCAACCGGCTGTCCGAGCATGGCCATTGGGCTGATCGGCTGCCGGGCGTGGACAGTGATCTCGAGGCGTTGAAGGCCGAGGCGGAGCAGGCGGGCGCAGGTCCAGGATCAGCGGTCATCAACCCTCCTCCCCGGAGCCGCAGCAGTCGACCGGAAGCCAGCCACACAGCGCCAGGCACGTTCGCCCGCGGCGCGGAGCTTCCGCTGGAGATATCACTCGCCGGCCCCTTCGACGGCGGCGTGACGCTGCATTACCGCCACCTCAACCAGGGGGAGGACTACGTCGTGACCGAGATGGCGCGGAACTGCCAGACATACCTGGCGAGCGTCCCTGGCGCCTACACCGACTCGGCGTACCCCCTGTCCTACTTCTTCACCGTCCGCGACTCGGCCGGGGACGCCTGGATCGTTCCCGGCTTGGACCAGACCCTGGCCAACCAGCCCTATCACGTCGTTCGGCAAGAGACGACGGCCGCATGACTGTTCACGAGTCCGATCCGAAGGAGACCTCCCGTGCCCAATGAGCGCGCCAACGTGCCCCACGTCCTGGATGACCCGCCGCCGTTCCATCAGAAGTTGCTGGACTACGGCGAACGACCGTACTGGTCCGCCGACGGGACCCGGATTGCGTTCATCGAGAAAAACTACGGGGACGCCTGCGAGATCGACCTGGCCACCCGGGAAGTCCGCAACCTCACCAAGGATCTCGGTGACCACCACTCCTTCCTGCGGGTGTTGATCTTGTCCAACGGTGACTACCTCCTGATCGGTCCGGCCGAGTTCAAGGACCGTGACGTCAGCCGGCACGCCGAGTCCGAGCTGTGGGTGCTGGACAAGAACCTGCGTCGGCCGCCCAAACCCTTGGGGCGAAGGATGGCTGAAGGCGCTGGCGTGTCCACGCTGGAGCCAAAGATCACCTATGCGGTGACCGGACGCAACGACCCGAGCATCGGGGGTCCCGACGTCCACGAGTGCCACGTCACCGACATCGTCTACGGTGACGACGGTCCCGAGCTCGGCCGGGACACCGTCTTCTACCGCACCAGGGCCGGCATGGCTCCAGAACCGCAGGATTTCCGCTACGACGACACCGAGGTGATCTTCGCTGAGTACTCAACCCGGCGCGTGAAGGGCGTGACGCCCGATCCGAACTGCGTGGTGAAGGGCTACCGACTGGACAACGGCGAGTTCACGACCTACATCACCGAGTCCCTGGTCCACAACGAGCCGGAGGGCATCTTCCCCGACGGTGAGTACATCTGCCTGGAATCCGCCTGCGACAC
>CADCUO010000231.1 GCA_902805915.1 uncultured Propionibacteriaceae bacterium
CCGGCGACATCGTCGTCCTCGCCGTTCCTTACCCAGCAGTCAGCGACGTGCTCGCTGCCCGGGGTGAGAGCCTCGCTGGGAAGGTCGTGGTGGACATCACCAACCCAGTGGAGTTCCAGACCTTCGACTCTCTCGTCGTTCCGGCCGACAGCTCCGCCGCCGCCGAGATTGCTGCCGCGCTGCCGCACTCTTCGGTGCTCAAGGCGTTCAACACCAACTTCGCCGGCACTCTCGCCGCCGGTACGGTCGGCTCGCTGACCACGACCGTGCTGATCGCGGGTGATGATGCGGACGCGAAGTCCACTTTGGCCGGCGTCATCACCTCCGGCGGCCTCAACGCCATCGACGTTGGCGCGCTGAAGCGTGCCCGCAAGCTCGAGGCCCTTGGCTTCTTGCAGATCAGCCTGGCCGCCAGCGAGAAGGTGTCCTGGGCCGGCGGCTTCGGCGTCGTCGCCTGACACACCCCAACCGAACCTACACACCCCGACAGGAAAGAGAGCATGCCGTGACCGTCAACGCCGTCCGCCTCAACCACGCCGTCTTGTTCGTGGCCGACCTCAAACGCAGCATCACCTTCTACCAGCAGGCCTTCGGCATGGTGGTCATGCGAGGGAGCCCCGCGCCAACGCGGCCTTCTTGCGCCTGCCGCGGTCGGGTAATCACCACGACCTTGGACTCTTCGGGGTCGGTCCTCAGCCGCCCCGTCCAGACGGCGCGCTCGGCCTGTACCACCTCGCGTGGCAGGTCGACACCATCGAGGAGCTCGAGGAGGCCCGACTCACCTTGGTCAACCTCGACGCCTACACCGGCGAGTCCAGCCACGGCGCCACCAAGAGCGTCTACGGCCGCGACCCCGACGGCAACCAGTTTGAGGTGATGTGGATGCTGCCCAAGGCAAGCTGGAGCGAGTACGAGAGCGCTGCACCCGTGGAGCGGCTCGACCTGCCGAGCGAGGTGGAACGTTGGGGCGGGGTCCGAACGGCCGCCGAGCTCGTCCCGGTCGAGGCGGGCCAGTGACCGGTCAATCATGCCGCGGTAGCGCTCGAGGGAGAGGACAGCGTCGGGTTGATGCTGGTTTCGTCAGCGGATGGGAGCTGGATCGCTGGCAGGCAAGGCGACCTGACCGGGGTCTTGATTAATGCGTCGGGTGGGTCCGCGCTCTCCACAGGTTGATCGGCTCGCGCATCTGGTCGTCGTACGCTGGCCTCTGACCAGGGCGGAGGCGAGGATGGTGTGTTGATTACGACTGGCGAACTGGACGCCGAACTAGCCGCACTTGGCGCTCGCGGACATCGAGCGGTGACCGGTGGTGTTATCCGTGGCAATGAAAGTCGGTGTCGAGGCTGGGCCGCCGACGGCGTCGCGCCGGACGCGTCCGCGCTGTTCGAGATCGGCTCGATTACGAAGGTCTTCACCGGCGTCCTATTGGCCGACATGGTGTTGCGTGGTGAGGTCTCGCTTACGGATCCGCTTTCCCGCCATCTCCCTAGCCCACGTCCGGCTTGGCGTTATCGAGAGCCGACGCTGCTGGAGCTGGCTACACACCGCAGCGGCCTACCCAACACCCCCCGTCCGATGGGTCGGCGTGAGCTGGCGTACGTGTTGGGTGTCCGGCGCGGAGACCCGTGGGCAGCGGTCAGTGAGACCGACTACCGCCGCATGGTGACTGAGGAGTCACCGCGACGTGCTCCCGGCAGGCGGGCCCGGTACTCCAGCATGGGTGTCGGACTGCTCGGTGACGCTCTGGCCGCACGCGCCGAACGGTCGTACGAGAAGTTGTTGGGGGAGCGGATCCTGGGGCCGCTGGGAATGAGCTTCACCACAGTGGGGGTGCCGGCTGAGCGGAGGGACCGGCTCCTGTGCGGTCACTCCCGCCGGGGCCGCCCGCGGCCGCCGATCGAAGATCTCTTGCCCGCAGCGGGCAGTCTGCGCTCGAGCGCCGAGGACATGCTCCGGTTTATCGCTGCGTGCCTTCAGCCACCGGCGAGCCCGGTCGGTGCCGCGCTCGAGTTGGCCCAACAGCCGCAGGCGCGAATCGGCAAGAGGATGCAGTTCGGGTTGTGCTGGATCATCGTGACCGACCGGCGACGTCCTAAGGTGCTGTGGCACAACGGCGGCACCTGGGGGTTCCGCTCCTTCGCCGGATTTGCCCCTGAGCTGGGCGCTGCCGCTGTAGTGCTTTCAAACACTGCACGCAGTGTTGACCGCCTCGGGTTCCGCCTCGTGGCTCAACAGTGATGCGGTGTTGACACCGGTTCGACGGGCTTGACAGTGGCGCATTGACGTGGGTGGCAGCCGGTCGCCGCGTGGCCGGAGTGTTACGGCTTGGTTAAGCACGTGAGACAGAATCGGCCCGGGCGACCGCGGACCGTAGGGTCATCCCGGAAGTTCCGATTTGTGAGGTGATTAGCATGAACGACGGCGACATCGAGACCTACCACGCGGGTGGCCTCTGGCATAACCGCGTTATGGGTTGCAGCGGAGTTCTCAGCAGCCACGAGATCAAGGCCGAAGCGAGGTTGGCCGGCCGCGACTATGCGGTTGAGCGGGGAGTCGAGCATGTTATCCGCTACCTCAGCGGACGAGTCGAGGCAGTGAACGACTACCGACCCGAAGAAAGTGGCATCCGCGTCTAGCTCCCCTTTCGGCCTGCCCGGACGATCGCGAACCCTGCGGCGGCCAGAGCGAGCAGGGCGGCGCCGAGGGCTGTAGCAGCCAGAGGGCTCGTGGCTCCGCTGTCACTCGCCGCATCGGCGGGCGGTACCTGAGCCGGGGACTCTGCCTGTTCGGGTGGAGCTAGCTTCAGCAGCGGAGCGGGGTGCTCGGGCTCTTCAGCACCTGGCGCCTGCTCCTCAATCCAACGGACCACCTCACCGTCGGAATAGGTCTGCAGCGTCTTGAAAGCGAGCTGCTCGGTGTTCGGCATCGGCCCAGCCGACACCTCGAACTCCTCAAACTCATCTGGCCCGATCCCGCCATCGGTGGCAGTCCAGGTAATCCGATGCACCACCTCGGTCACCGGAGAGCCGTTGGCCTCGAACGGTACGGCGGGCGCGCCCTTGGTCATCTTGTACGTCCAGCCCAACTGCGGCTTGACTCGGACGCTGGCGATGGGCTGATCCAGTGGGAATGCGATCTCTACTTTCGTAGTGGCAACCTCCTTCTCGGTCGGGGCCCGGAAGACGAGTTTGGTGTATCCACCCTGCGCAGCCCCCGGTGCTTGGACGGTCACGTGGGCGGCCGCAGTGCCCGCGAGTGGCAGCGTGAGCAGCCCAGCTGCGGCGACAGCAGTAACGATGAGGCGGCGCGGAGCTTTGCAGTGATGGGACATCAGTTTCCATTCTGTGGTTGATTCGGGGCTGTCTATCGGACGCGCACTGTGAAGATCCTGGTTGCGGCGTCGACGTCGCTGGTGCGAGTGATGAGCTCCAGCCGCCACTCACCGGGGTACGGCAGCACGACGCTCGTCTGCTCGTAGTGCCCGAGCGAGGCATAGTTGACGTCAACGGGCACCACATCGCCGCTGTCGCGGTGCAGGAACCGGGCGCTGACCTCTGCGACGTCGACAGCCTTGCTGCCTTCGCCGGTGAAGTACACGTGGGTCTGGTTGACCCCGACGCGTAACGGCTCCACGTCCACCTGCACGCTGAGGCCGTTGTCTAGGGCGACTACCTCGCTGAACGGCTCGGCGAAGGTCGTCCGCGCCGGCGGGGTCCCCACAAGCGCCGCGGTGGTCCCCAGTACGACTATCGCCACTGCCGCCTCCACCATTACAAAGCGGCGAAACCCGCGAACTGCATCTGGGGCCGGAGCTCTGCCAGCCCCATGCAAGGGTCCAGTGGTGGTGGACACCACTGGGTAGTGTCGGCTGACCCACTGGCGGCCAAGGGCGCCGAACGCCAGCATCACTGCCACCAGTGCCACCTTTCCTAACAGCAGCCAGCCGTACGTGGTAGCGACGAGCGCCGGCAGCTCCCGCACCTCACGCCAGGAGGCGAAGAGGCCGGTGGTGACGACGACAATCACGGCGACAAGCGCCACCCGGGACCAGCGGGGCACGACGTCGGCCAGGACGTCGGCGGGTGCCCGCCGGAGCAGCACAGCCGCAAGCATCACCAGCCCACCCACCCAGGTCGAGACGGCAGCGAGGTGGACGGCGTCGGCTGGCAGTGCCACGGGAGCCAGTTCTCCAGCGCTGGCGTGGCCAGCAGCGCTAGTGGCAAGCAGCACGCCGGCGAGCAGACCACCGAAGCCTGCCCGCTCGATGTTCGTCGGGGCCGACGGCCGGCGCAGCCACCAGGTCAGCGCGCCACCAACAACCAGCAACAACAGCAGCCGGGTGACACCGGCCATCCCGTACCAGCTGCTGGCCACCTCGGCGAGCAGAGCGGGGCGTAGCGCGTCGCTCACTGGCAGGCCTGCGGCATAGGTGCCCTGCACCGCCAGCCCAACCACGGTGCTTGTGATCACCAGGGCCCACCCCGTCCAGACGACTCGTCGGGCGCTCAGAACCTGGCGACCGCCTGGCCACAGCAGCATCAGGAATGCCAGACCACCTACCAGCAGCACGATCCCGGAGAAACCGGTGAACCGAGTTACGGTCAGCACCTGCCCGGCCGCGTCCTCGGCGCCTGCCTCGGCTGGCGCTACCGGCGGGCTCGGGTGTCCCACACTGAAGGTGGAAGCCCCGCTGATGGCGTGACTATCCAGGCTCATCACCCGCCAAGAGATCAGGTAGGTGCCATGCGCGAGCTCCTTCCGAAGCGGGACCACCACCTCTCGCCCGCCGGCCCGAGTGATCACACCCCCTTCGTCGGCCCGCAGACCTTGGGGGTCGAGCACCTTCACCGCACCCAACGACACCCCGACAGGCTCGCTGTAGTTCAGCACCACCTCGGTCGGCGAGTCTTGAACCAGTACGCCGTTCGCCGGAGTCGTCCCCAGCAAGGCGGCATGAGCTGCTGCGGGTACTGCAGGAAGCAGGAGAGCGAATACCACCAGCACCAGCAGCACTGGGCGCAGGATAGGCCTCATCCGTCCACCTCGGCCGGGCAGGAGAGGTGGCCGGCATCTCGAGCCCAGAGTGTCCGTCATGCTCGGCACTCGGCTTCCTCACTCCTCAACCAGTTCCCTCCAGGGGTGCCAGCGGCTCCCCCCCGACAAGGGAGGCCTTTGAACAACAGACCCGCGAACATTACCTGCGGGAGGGGTGCGGTCCGAGGAAAACCACGCCCAAATTGCCGATGATCACCGGCGGTTGAGAGACCAGGTCAATGTCGCCGGCGGTCGAACTCATTACTTTCCGCTTCCGCCGAGCGCGAGGAGAAGATGAGCCTCGACCGGCTCACTCTTGCCCTTCAGCTCCAGCGGCCCGAGGGTTGTGGTGACGGCGTCCGGGATTCGGGCCTTGGTCTCAGGTCCGATGGCAACCCCTCCGGCCGGAGCCTTGCCCTCGATGCGCGATGCGGTATTTACCGTGTCACCGACGATGGTGTGGGTGCGGCCACCCTCAGTGCCGAGGAGGCTGACCGTGACCGGACCGGAGTTGATCCCCACCCGAAAACGTGGCCACTCAGGATGCGCCTGGGACACCCGGGCGGTCGCAGCCTGCAGTGCCAGGCCGGCTGCCGCGGCCCGCTCGGCGTGGTCGGGCTGGTCGCCACGCTTGTTGAAGGTAACCATGAGCGCGTCACCGATGATGCAGTCGACCTCCCCACCGTACGGCGACACGACCGCGGGCACGGCCACCGAGAAGTACTCGTTGAGCATGGTGGTGACCTCCCCGGGCTGGTGGTTCTCCGAGAACGTGGTGAAGCCCTGCAGGTCCGCGAACAGCACACTCATCTCGCGGCTACCGGCGCTGGTGTTGGGGAGGTAGAGATCAGCGAAGCGTTCCTCGTGCCAGGAGATGCGCGCGCCGAGCGCTACCAGGCCGAAGGCCGCGAGCAGCAGCACATGCCATTCCCACCACGACAGATGCCAGTTGCGCGCGAAGGCCATCGCGACCATCGACTCGGCCAGCAGTACGAACGCCGACAGCATCGCCAGCAACATCAATGACCGCCGCCGACCCCAGAGGTGCAGGTATCGGAGGGCGCTGGCGGCGTACAGCAGCACTGCCGGTACGGCGAGTGCCAGGGGCAGACCCTCCCCGCTTCCCGGAGGTCGGCTCAATGGTGGCAGGTTAGCCAGCGAGAGCGCGGCCCAGCCCAGCATCAGCCCGAGGAGCGCCAATCGAAGCCGCTTCGCGATCTGAATCTCGCGCACCGCGCGCGCTCCGGCGAGGTCAGCGGTGGATCTAGCGGCGAACAGGGATCCGATGGCGACGCCGACCGGTGTGGCCACCGCGAAGCCGGCGTTGCTCTGACTCAACAGCACACCGGGCGTGGCCAGCGCGTGCAGCCCGAGGAAGCCGGCCGAGGACAGAAAGGCCAAGGAGACGTGCAGGACCCGTGCGTCGCCGCGGGTAACGGCAGCCTCTCCAGTGGCATAGGCGAGGACGGCAGACACCGCGGCTGAGACCAGCACCAACCAGAAGTGGGCGGGATGATGCTCCCACAGCAGGTCCAGGTCCGGGCGTGCAATGACCAGCCCGAGCCCGAGCAGCGGTAGCAGCAGCGCCACTGCCCCGCCCACGTTCCGCGCTGCGGCGTACCCCCGATTAGCCCGCTCAGCCATGAGGTGCGGCGAGGAACTGGTGCACCTGAGACACCACGACTGAGCCTTCACCAACCGCGGGCGCGACCCGTTTCACCGATTCGCACCGCACGTCACCGACGGCGAACAGGCCGGGCACCGTGGTCTCGTAGGGATGACGCCGCCGCTGCTGGTCCCAGCCGTCGGCAGCTGCCGCGTCGCTCCCGGTGAGCAGAGATCCGAACCGGTCCCGGCCGACCTCAGGGGGCAACCAGTCGGTACGCGGCTGGGCGCCGATCATCACGAACAGGTCATCCAGGGCCACCGTCTGCTGCTGGCCGTTGGACCTATCTCGGAGTGTCACTTTGGCCAAGCGCCCGTCGCCGCTGCCGTCCACGATCTCGGTGTTCGTGTGCACCGTGATGACAGGCGTAGCGGCGATGGCCTCCACCAGGTAGGCGGACATGCTCTCTCCTAGGTCCGGCCCGCGGACCACCAGATGCACGAGTTCGCAGTACCTCGCCAGATGGAGCACCGCCTGCCCGGCCGAGTTGCCTCCACCGACCACCCCGGCATGCAGACCGGTCAGCGCGTGCGCAGCCGAGACGCTGGCCCCGTAGTAGACACCCTTGCCGACAAGATCCTCCAGGCTCGGGACGGCCAGCCGGCGGTAGGAGACCCCAGTGGCCAGCACGACAGTTTGGGCGGTCACCTCGCCCACACCGCTGATGTGGGCGCGGAACCTGTCTCCTTCGCGGCGCAGCTGGTCGACGTCCCTCATCAGCACGAAGCGCGCGCCGAACACCCACGCCTGCTGGTACCCCCGCTGGGCAAGCTCTGCGCCGCTCAGCCCGCGCGAGAATCCCAGATAGTTCCGGATCAATGAGCTGGTCCCCGCCTGA
This sequence comes from uncultured Propionibacteriaceae bacterium, assembly GCA_902805915.1. Classification (GTDB taxonomy): domain Bacteria; phylum Actinomycetota; class Actinomycetes; order Propionibacteriales; family Propionibacteriaceae; genus Microlunatus. Next base: position 7,539 of record CADCUO010000231.1, read on the forward strand.
CCGCCGATTGCTTCCCGCTCGACGACAAGGGTGCGCAGTCCCTCGGAGGCGGCGTAGACCGCAGCTGCCAGCCCGGACGGTCCGGCGCCAACGAGCAGCAGGTGGAAGTCGCGGTCGTCGTCGGCGAGGCCGGTGGGGAAGCCCCAGGCCTCAACAATCTCGGTGTCGGTGGGGTCGACCAGACAGGTGCCTCCGATCGCCGGCATCCAGACCACGACGTCGCCGTGAGTCTGGCCGATGTGGGCGAGCGCGTCCTGCCCAAGCTTGGAGTCTCGGTCGCGGAACGGGTACGGGATCCGGTTGCGGTGGAGCAGGTCACTCACCGCGAAGCCGCGCGCGGAGTGTCGGTCGGATACGACCACCACCTCACGCAGGTTCGCCGGCTCGCTGCGGGACCAGTCCTGGACGAACTCCGCGATGGTGTGGTGGAAGAGCTCGTCACGCCGAGTCCACGGTTTGAGGACGTAGTAGTTGATGTGCTCAACCGCCATGGCCTGCAAGATCCTGCGTGCTGATGCCTGGTCAGCCCACGCGCCCCACGGCACCAGCAGTGCCCGCCGCGCTTCCGGATGGAGCGATCTCACAGTCGCGAATACGGTCCCACGCTCATCGTCGGAGAACGAGTCGTCGACCATGACGACGGCCATGCTTTCGCCCCGCTCGCGGGCCCCCCGCAGCATTTCGACCGCGTCCGCGCAGCGCAGCTCTCCTCGCACGCGGAAGTCACTCCCGAAGGCGCGCTGAAGCTCCCCTTCAATGCGTCCCAGCTGGCGCGCGTCCGCGTCGACCGCCAACAGCAGTGGGCGGTCCCCCCAATCCGTACCCGCCATGCATTCCAGGGTAAGTCGATCTGCCGCCCGACGTCAGCCCACTTTCCGGATGGGAACCGCCCCTCACGGAGGCACCCAGCGCCGCTTGGCAGGAATCTTGCGTAGAGTGACAGAGATGCCAATTGTGGCATGAATTACCTGTAGGCAAGATTAATGCCAGAACTGGCCTCGTCTCTGTGATGGCTCGTCGCGGCACCTGCGCTGAGCCGTCACGTCCTGACGCCGATGTTGGGAAGGAAGTCTGACGGTGATGAACGACTATTGGCACCAGCTCCACATCGAGCAACGCCAAAGAGAACTCTGGGCAGCGGCTGCGAACGAGCGGCTGGCCCGAGAGGTGCGGAGCCGGCGAACGGGCTGGTGGAGACAGCTCGTCAACGCATCGAGGCCCACACCTCGGGTGCGCACCGGCCGGGTCTCAGGCAGCCCTGCTCGGCAGACACTGAGCAAACCTGCGTGCCAGTGAGGAAGTGAGCCTGCCAACCGGGGACACGGCAGGCGGTCGGGCCAGTAGCCCTTCCAGTTCGGCGGTGATCTCAGCCACGGGTCTGTCGGCCGCGATCGAGGTAAATCCAGGGTATTCCGGCAGTGCCCGGTAGGCAGCACGAAAGGCCTGCAGGTAACTTGGCGACTCGTCGTCGATACCGCGGCGGGTGATCCGTTGGTGTGCCTGCTCAGCGGATATGTCGAAGAAGACCATCAGGTCTGGCTGCGGCATGTGCCGGATCAGCCAGGGGACAACGTAGCCGCGGGGGAGTCCACGGACGTTGCGCAGAGCCAGCTGGCAATGCAGATGGCGGTCCATCACAACAACGCCGTCGAAGTGGCGCGCGCGCAGATGGGAGATCAGGACGTGCCCGATGCGGATCAAGGTTTCCACCGTGTCGGCAAGCCGGGGATGCAGCCGTACATCGTGGGCGGCGCACCAGGCGGAGATGCTGCGCCGACCGGAGTAGTTCTGCAGCATCAACGCCCGCCCGCCGTTGCGGCGTATCCGGTCGACGAGAGAGCGGGCGGCGGTCGACTTCCCCGCCCCGTCGATTCCTAGCAGCACCACAAGCATCGCGGAGAACCTCATCGAGCTCGGTTACCGGCGTCCGGGCTGTCCGGACGTCAAAGGCTCGAAAGAGCCTGCTCGACTTCCTACTGTCCCCGGCCAGGCTGGGAGTTCCCTGGCACGAACCTGTGAAGGCACTGTGCAGGTGCGAGGGACGACCTAGCGCGACCAGACGTATGCCTCCGACTCCGGCGGCATGCCGCGCACATCCACCAGTCGCCACGAGGCCAGATAGCTGCCGGCCGGAGGAGGTTTGCGCAGCACCGCTACGACGATCCACCCGTGCCTCTGCGCTTCCGCCACTCTGGGCGGCCGGCGATGTGTCGGCCGCCCGGCCTGCCAGCTGCAGCCGAGGTAGAAGCTTGTCGCCCGACCGACGCCCATCAGCAGACACGGTCGTCCGCTGACAATCGGGCGCAGGGCGTCGGCAGTCCGCATATGCTCCGCCCGCCCCTTACCGATCACGTCCAGGACCCGTTCCGCCTTGGGGAGCATCACGGCGATATGGGCGAACAGCACCGCTGCGACCAGCACAGTAGCCACTCTTCGCCGCGCCCCGTCGCTCGCCGTCGGCAGATAGATCAGTGCTGTGGCGACGGGCAGCGCCAGCAGAGCGAACACGGGGAGTAGGAATCGGAGGGTGGTGAAGGCCGGCAGCAGCAGATAGAAGGCTGCCAGCAGGGCCGCCGGTAGCCAGGCGACGAGCATCTCGAGAAATCGATGCTGCCTGGCGCTGAGGCCGAGGCCGAGCAGGGCCAGCGCAAGCAGGGCGATGAGCCAGGTCGTGAACAGCACCGAAACGGGTCCCGCCTCGGCCGGCGACGCGCCATAGCAGCAGTAGCTCGGATAGCCGTCGAGGAGTCGGGGATAGATGAGCAGATTGGAGGGACTGAGACGAAGTCCTCGCGGGCCTGCGCTTTCGGCTCCTTGGAGCCTGGCGAGCGGTCCGCCGAAGCGAAGGTACGCCTCCGCGATCCATGGCAGCCAGCCGAGCAGGCCCCCGACGGCCACGGCCCCGAGCACACCCGGCCGGCGTAGCCGGGACGCCACGAGGCCGCACGCGAACAGCGGCGCAAGCACCAGCACACTGTCGGTGGGCCGGACCAGGGCGATGAAGCCGGCGCCGGTCCCGACCAGAGCTGTCCGCCACCAGGTGGGAGCCTGGACGGCACGCAGGAACAGCCCAACCGCCGCCACTGCGCCGAGACCCACGTACAGGTTGGGCATCACCAATGACCCGAAGAAGACCGTGAACCACGTGGTGGAGAACACCAGGGCCGCTACCGGGCCCACCGCTGGATGCATGACGCGCAGCCACGGCCAGAAGGCGGCGACCAGACCGACACTTGCCAGCAGGCCGAAGTAGAGCCTGATGACCTGCAGCCCGGGTGAGAACACCGCAATCGGGGCTGCGAGCACCGCCATGCCCCACGCCCGTGGTGGTGTCCAGTACAGCTCTGGCACCGCCGGGTCGACTTTCGCGAGATAGGTGACCTCGTCGGTCGACAGACCGAACGGTCGTGGCACCAGGATGATCTGCACTGCGAAGAAGAGCAGACCAACCACCACCAGCCCAGCCTGTGCACGACCCAAGGATGATCCGCTCGAGCGGGCTGTGGGGATTGCGGGTGTGTGGGTGAACCCCGCCACTGTGCGCACCGCTTCTCCTGATCGTCACTGCGGACCCGGTGCGCACTGGCACCGTGTCGGCGCCATCGGACTAATCCCGAGGCTACCAGCGGCTCGGCAGGTCGCGGCTAGATTCCGACAGCCCAGAGGGGCGTCAGGGGATAGCAGAGTAGAGGAAGTCGCCATAGCGGCGGCCACAGGTTATTCGATCGGGCCCGGGTCCGGAATCGGTTGAGGGTCACCCGGCGGGCTGATCGGGGGACCCGGATCCGGTGTCGGAATAGGCTCTGGCCCTGGCGGTACAGGGCGCGGTTCTACCGGTGGCATGACCATGATTTCTCCTCCAGCCCGATGCTCCTACGTTCGGGAGCCGAAGTCCACCCGCCGAAGGTCCCCACCATCGAATGCAGCGCGGGCGCGGTGGTGCGGGCGGTCAGCCTGTGGCTAGAATCGACCTGACGACAGGGGAGCGCCACCAGGCGCTGAGAGTGCGATGAGTCGCAGACCCTCGAACCTGATCCGGTTGACACCGGCGTAGGGAGTCGGGATCTCTAGTCCGTGCAGCGCGCTGCACGGACTGCCCTTCCGCTGAATCTCGGGAAGGATTTGTCATGACTGCCTCCACACGTGAGGAACCACCGCGCAGCGACCTCGCCACCGGGCGAAGAGCCGCCTGGCGCACCGTGGACCTGATCACCGCCGTGATGATCGGCGTCGCTTTTGGCGTCGCATTCATCGGCTGGGGACAGGTCTACAACGTCACCACACCGCTGTTTGCCGTACTGCCTCCCTTGAGCGGCCTGATCGGCGGGTTCTGGTGGTTGCCGGCTCTGGTCGCCATGCTGGTCATCCGGCGTCCTGGAGCAGCGCTGCTGGCTGAGCTCGTGGCCGCCAGCGTGGAGCCACTGCTCGGCGGTCAGTGGGGTATCTCCACTCTAGGCTCCGGCCTGATCCAAGGTCTCGGTGTCGAGCTCGGCTTCCTCCTGTTCGCCTACCGGCGATTTACGGTTGTGCCGGCCATGATCGGCGGCGCGCTGGCCGGGCTGCTGGAAACTCCGTACGAGTGGCGGCTCTACTACAGCGAGTGGGCCGCGCCGTACGCCGCGATCTACGCTGCCACGATGGCGCTGTCGGGTGCATTGCTCGGCGGGCTGGTCGCCGTCGCTCTGGTGAAGGCCCTGGCCGCCACCGGGGTGCTTGCCCCGTTCCCGCCCGGGCGCCAGCATGCGGAGCAGCGTCGGATCTAGGGCGGCTGGACTTCGTGGTGGACGCGATGTCGGAGGTGGGCGCGGCGGGTCTGTCGATCCACCAGCTGAGCTGGCGCCCTCACGGGCGCCTGCGCCCGACCCTGCAGGGGGTCAACCTGGAGCTGCGTCGCGGTGAGCGCGTGCTGCTGGTGGGGGCCAGCGGGTCGGGCAAGTCGACACTGCTCCGGGCGATGGCGGGTCTGCTGGACGACAGCGTCGGGGAGCAGGGTGGCCAGGTCCGGCTGGGCGGCGGTCCGCCGGGGCGCCGGGCTGGTCAGGTCGGGTTGATGCTCCAGGAGCCGATGCACACGATCGTGGCCGAGTACGCCGGCCGCGACGTGGCCTTCGGCCCCGAGAATGCGCAGCAGCCGCCCCCAGTGATCCGGGAGCGGGCGGCAGCGACGCTGGTGGCCGTACATTTTCCCTATTCGGCCAGCCACCGCTCGACTGAGCTGTCCGGCGGCCAGATGCAGCGGCTCTCCCTGGCCGGAACCCTGGCGCTGGATCCCGATCTGCTGCTGCTGGACGAACCGACGGCCATGCTCGACGACCGTGCGGGCGCGACCGTACGCGAGGCGGTACGCCTCGCCGCAGACCAACGCGGCTTGACGCTGGTCGTCGTCGAGCACCGGTTGGACGGCTGGCTGGAGATCTGTGACCGCATGGTCGTCCTGGGACCAGGCGGCACGGTCCTCGCCGACGGGCCGGTGCACCAGGTGCTGCGCGACCAACGCGATGATCTCGCCGCCGCTGGAGTGTGGGTTCCCGGGGAGCCGGCACCGGTGCCGCTCGCCCCGGACTGGCACGACCAGGGGGACTGGCACGATCAGACTGACTGGCACAACCGGAGCGACTGGCATGATCGGACGGGCTTGAATGACCGGGCGGAACGGACCGACCGGGCGGAACGGGGCGATCTAACGAGGCGACACCGGGACGCAACTCCAGCCGTACCTGGCAGCGCAGCGGCACTCCAGGTCAAGGCGCTCAGTCTTGCAGCACCCGGCCGGGAAGGCCGCTCACGAATGCTGATGCGCGACCTCCACATCAGCCTGGCCGCCGGCGAAGCCCTGGCGGTGATGGGCCGCAGCGGCTCAGGGAAGTCGACGCTGTTGCGGACGGTCGCTGGGTTCCACCCGCCCATTGCGGGGCAGGTCCTGCTGAGTGGCCGACCGGCTGAGCAACTGGTTCGAGAGCCACGGTCGCTGGCCGCGGCAGTTGCGTGGCTGCCGCAGCATCCGGACCACCTCATCACCGACCGGTCGCTGTATGCCGAGGTGATGGCAACCAGTGTGAAGCTGTACGCCGACCGCCCCGCCCTGCTGGAGGCGGCTCGCTCCCGCGCCGAACGCATCCTGGTGGCCTTAGGGCTTTGGCACCTGCGTGACGCCGACCCCTATCAGCTCTCAGTCGGGGAACAGCGTCGAATGGGTCTGGCTGCGGTGGTCCTGCATTCGCCGCGGCTGCTGCTACTGGACGAGCCGACCGTTGGGCAGGACCGGCACACCTGGTCTGCGGTCGTGGGGGTGGTGCGCGCCATCCAAGCCGAGGGCGGCGCGGTACTGGCCGCCACTCATGATCACCTCTTGGCCGACGCCCTTGACCGGACTGCCTGGCTGACGGACGACGAGCTACCGGAGACCAGCGAAACGTCGCCTGACTACGAGATCACGGAGGTGATCGAACCCGGTGGAACTCCTGCTGCCCGCTGCAACCCGATGGCGCTGCTCAGCATCGCACTCGGTGCCGCGGTTGGCTCCTTCTTCATCCGAGACTGGGAGGTCGGAGCCTTCGTCCTGCTCCTGGTCGCAGTGCTGGCTCCGTTGGCGGTCCGCCCCTCCAGGTCGGTGTTCCTCCGGCTGATCCCGGTAGCGCTGGCCGCACTGACCGTCGGCTGGTCGGCTCTGGTCTTCAGCGAACGGGGCCCGTTCGCCCCTACCGCCTGGCCGGTCGCAGGCCGCGAGGTGCTGCGGATCTGCTATCTGGTCGTGCCGGGGGTGCTGCTCGTGCCCTCACTGCCGCCCAGCCGGCTCAGCGACGCGCTGGCCCAGCGTGCCCGGCTGCCGCACCGTCCAGTCGTCGTGGCTTCGGCGGCGCTGCTGCGGGTGCAGCAGGTGCTGGACACGTGGCGCCAGCTGGCAGAGACCCGGACAATCCGCGGCCTGCATCCGGGTCGATCCTTCCCGCAACGCGTGCGCCACGTCGCGGCGTTGACGTTTGCGCTGCTGGTCTGGACTTTCCGGTCCTCGCAGCAGATGGCGGTGTCGATGGATGCGCGGGGCTTCGGCGGGGCACGACGACGTACGTTTGCCCTGCCGTCGTTGTGGCGGCCGCGGGACTGGATCTGTCTGGCGGTGGCTGTGCTGCTTCTCGCTGCCCCCATCGTGCTTACGTCATTGCACTGGTGAGACGCGTCAGGCCGGGCGCGACGCCACGCGGGCCCTTCCCACAGTGACCCTACGGACAATGACGTCTTGTGGCCGTCGCCGAAACCCAGGAATGTCACTCCAGTTACGCACACCCGCCAGGGCTGAGCCTGAGGAGCCAGTCATCTGCCCCACTGGTGTGACGAAACTGGGTTACATAGGTAGTTGGCACACCCTCTGGACAGCGGAGCCAAGTTGACCGTTGACTGCGGAGGAAAGCTGACACCGTAGTCCACAGACGGGGCGGACCATCACCACGACAACCCGGGACACCCGCGGTCCGGTCGAAGGATGCCGTCTCCGACGATGACGTCTCGGCGGACAACTTCACTGAGCTACGCCCCTGGCGCTCGATACTGGACCTGTCGGGCCTGCCGGAGGGCCTCCATCGTCTCGTCGACGGTGAGCAGCACCGTGGTATGCAAGGAGCTGAGGGCACCTCCTCCGCTGATCGCAAGAGCGACCGCAGCCATGGAGACGTTGTCCGGCGCCTCCCACAGGGTGAAGGCGTCCGAGGTCCCGAAGGCGTACCAGAAGCCGTGAAGTGTTCCGCCAACCGATTCGATATAGGACTGCGCTGCGTCCCGCCGGTCCTCGGGGCTGTCGATCAGCCTCGCCCAGGTGGCAGGGGTGTAGCTGAAGCTGGAGAGGTAGAGCGGCACGGGAACTCCCTTCGTCAGCCGACTGTCCGCGGTGCGGGGTTGATCTCATCGTCTACCCCGGTACGGGCAAGAACAAGAGCGGACGGACAAGCCACAGCGCCGGTCAGCTCTCGCCCTCGCTCGGAGCGAGCGGATGATCGACTTCCAGCTCCGCGGGAGCCCGCATGTGCCAGGCGTCGGTGACCAGCTCACGCAACCGGACGATGTCGATAGCCTCCAGCCGGACCATCACCAGCGGCGACCAGTTGTACGCCGGGGTGGTGAAGAACACCTCCGGCTCGCTGTTCAGCAGCGCCTGCTTCTCCGCCTCATCGCCCACGTACAGCACAGCGATATCGGTACGGAGCACGCGCCGGCGCCCCGGCACATGCTCGGGGTAGGACCAGATGAACCCGCGGTTGCCTACCCGGAAGTCGAAACCGTCGCTGTCCATCTCCACCGTGTGCGGAAGGCTCATCGCGATACGGCGGACATCGTCGGCATCAACCATGCCGGCGTCACTCCCTAGGACTCAGCTCGACCACCACCTAGTTCGGACGAGGGGCGACCTCTCCTTCCTCCTGCGCCTCCAACCCGTCCCCGGTCGCGGGCACATCCAGATCACTGGTCGGGGACTGGTCCCCGAGGGCCTCCCGGGCGGCCTCGTTGCCTTCGTCGATTGCCTGCTGCGAGCGCTCCAGCGCGTCGGTCGCACCGGTATCCGGCTCTGATGAACTCGTCATTACACCCCTCCATCGTCGAACACGTTGGTTCGCTCAAGCCTCTCATGCAGACGCGGGCCGCAAGCCGAGCACCAGCAGTACGATCATCCCAAACGCGCCTGCTCTGCGTGGGAGACGAGGAGGCCCCGATGTCAACCAGCGCCGCCGCTCCAGCCCAGTCTTCCGTGCGCCGCGTCATCGTGGCGAGCCTGGTGGGGACCTCGCTCGAGTGGTACGACTTCTTCATCTACGGCACTGCCGCCGCCCTGGTCTTCAACAAGCTCTTCTTTCCCAGCTTCGAACCGCTGGTGGGTACGTTGCTCGCCTTCGCGACCTACGCCGTCGGCTTCGTCGCTCGGCCACTCGGCGGTGTGGTCTTCGGCCACTACGGCGACAAGCTGGGCCGGAAGAACGTCCTCGTTGCCACCTTGTTGCTGATGGGCATCGCAACGTTCGTGATCGGGTTGCTGCCCACCCATGCCACGATCGGGGTATGGGCGCCGATCCTGCTTGTCGCGCTCCGTTTCCTCCAGGGCCTCGGCCTCGGTGGTGAGTGGGGCGGCGCCGTACTGATGACACTTGAGTCCGGTGACGCCGACCGGCGGGGCCTCAACGCCAGCTGGCCGCAGGTGGGAGTTCCGATTGGTCTGCTGCTGGCGAACGGCGTCTTGTCGTTGATGGGCGCGATCACCTCCGAATCGGCGTTCCTCAGCTGGGGCTGGCGGGTTCCGTTCCTGCTCAGCGGTGCGTTGGTGGTGGTGGGGCTGTGGATCCGGCTGACCATCGCCGAGAGCCCGCTGTTCCGCGAGGTTGAGGTCAAGGAGACCAAAGCCAGGGCACCCATCGTCGATGTGCTGCGCAGCTACCCCAAGCAGGTGTTGCTCGCCATCGGTGCCCGGGTCGGTGTCGACGTCGCCTTCTACACGTTCGTGCTGTTCATCACGACCTACGTTGCCACCTATCTGGAGCTGCCGCGCCACTACGCGCTGAACGCTGTGCTGATCGCAGCCGCCTGTCAGGTGCTGCTCATACCGTGGTTCGGTCGACTCTCTGATCGGTTCGGCCGACGACCCGTATACCTCTTCGGGGCAGTCGGTGCGGCTATCTGGGTGTTCATCTTCTTCCCGATGGCAGACACCGGCCGCTTCGCGTTGATCGCGCTCGCCACCGTGATCGCCTTGTTCTTCCATGCCGCGATGTACGGCCCGCAAGCGGCGTTCATCGCCGAGATGTTCCCGACCAAAGTGCGCTACACCGGCGCCTCCATGGGCTACCAGCTGGCCGGCATCCTGGGCGGGGCGTTGGCCCCGATCATCTCGGTGGCACTGCTTGACCGCTACGACACGTCCCTGGCGGTCTCGGTGTACGTGCTGATCGTGCTCGCGATCACGACTGCTTGCGTACTGGCGGCTCCGGAAACGTCACGGGTCGACCTGCACGCCGACCCAGCCGACCAGCGGGCAGGACATGGGGGCACCCGGTGAGGCCGGCGATCGACCTCAACAGCGATCTCGGGGAGGGGTTCGGAGTCTGGACCCTCGGCGACGACGCGAGCCTGCTCGACGTCGTCACCAGCGCCAATGTCGCCTGTGGCTTTCACGCCGGCGATCCCGACATCCTGCGGCGGATCTGTGGCCAGGCCGCCGAACGGGGGGTGGTCATCGGCGCTCAGGTGGGCTACCGCGACCTGGCCGGCTTCGGACGGCGGGCTATCGACGTCCAACCGGAGACGCTGACCAACGACGTCATCTACCAGATCGGAGCGCTGGACGGCTTCGCTCGGATAGCGGGCACCCAGGTGCGCTACGTCAAACCCCACGGCGCGCTCTACAACACCGCAGTCAATGACGCCGGCCAGGCGGCCGCGGTCGTA
>CADCUO010000232.1 GCA_902805915.1 uncultured Propionibacteriaceae bacterium
CCAGCACCTCAGGGTCAGCCACTGCAGCAAGATTGAAGGCCACTCCGCCACCGAAGCAGAAGCCGATCACTCCGGTCCCACCGGTCACCTCCTCGCGCTCCCGCAACAGGTCCAGCGCCGCGACCGCGTCTGACACCGTTGTTTCCCAGTCGAGCTGTCCGGCCATGCTGATGGCCTGCTGAAGTGCGTCGGGCGCGGACTCGTCCAGTGTCTGCCGATCAAGCCGCCAGTACAGCTCCGGAGCCAGCACCACATATCCCAGCCTGGCCAGGTCCTCAGACCGCGACCGGATGTAGCTGCTGACGCCGAAGATCTCCTGCAGCATCAGCAGGCCCGGGCCGGATCCAGCCTCAGGCAGCCACAGGTGCGCGGGCATCACCCCGTCCGCTGTCGTCACGTTGATCAACTGCGCAGGACGTTCCGTCGCCGGGGATGTGGTCATGGCTGTCAACCTATCTACCCACGAGCCTGCTTCTGTTATCTTCACATCAAGATATCGAGCTGGGGGTACGTGCATGGCTGACTGGGACCCCGCTACCTACCTGCAGTTCGCCGACGAGAGGTCGCGGCCGTTCTTCGACCTTGTCGCCCGGATCCGCTCCGAGTCACCACGGTCTGTGGTTGACCTGGGCTGCGGACCCGGCCAGCTCACTGCCACGTTGGCGCAGCGGTGGCCGGCGGCCGCTGTCGAGGGGATCGACTCCTCTCCGGAGATGATCAGGAAGGCCGCTGACCATGCCGGTCCGTCGGTCTCCTTCCGGGTGGCGGATGTGGCGCAGTGGCGGCCGGCGCAGCCCGTGGACGTCCTGGTCAGCAACGCGACCTTGCAGTGGGTTCCGAGGCACCGGTTGCTCCTACCTCAGCTGGTGGCCGCGGTGGTCCCCGGAGGCTGGTTCGCGTTCCAGGTACCGGGCAACTTCTCCGAGCCCAGCCACCGGCTGTTGCACGATCTGGCCGCGGATGCCCGGTTCAGAACCCATACCGCAGAACTGGAGGCCCCGGCCGCGTTCGACGCTGCCACGTACCTGGGTGATCTTTCTGCCCTCGGCTGCCGGGTCAACGCCTGGGAGACGACGTACCTGCATGTACTGACCGGACCGGATCCGGTGTTTCGCTGGATCTCTGGGACCGGCGCTCGACCGGTGCTGCAGGCTTTGCCCGACGACTTGCGCGCCGAATTCGAGCGTGACTACAAGGCAGCGCTGGCCAACGCTTACCCGATGCAGTCCTTCGGTACGGTACTGCCGTTTCGGCGCGTCTTCGTCGTGGCACAGATCGAAAAGGATTGACCAGGAAGACTTTCGCTAGGTAAAGAACCGATCAAGGGGCATACTGATCGCGGTTGCCGCAACTTCCCTGACTCGACGCGCTGTGGCACCGATCGTGGACACGTACGGGGGTCCCGCACGGTCGCGTTGGACCCACAAGGACCCCCATGTCTTCCTCGATCAGGTTCTCCCCGGCTGCGCGCGCGATCGCGTACGGCGGCACCTTGGCGCTCATGGCCACCGGCACGGTTGTCGGGATGGGCACCGGAGCTGCCCAGGCCAAGACGACCGTCGCCAGCCCAGAAGTCCGGCAGGTCACCATTCCTGCCGTCTCCGGCTCGCAACAGCGTGTGCTCAGCACCGACGGGCTGCGCAGTACCGGCCGGGTGGTGGCAGCCCTGCCCCGTCAGACCACCCCGAAGTTCTCAACCCTCGGCGTCACCTGGGCTCCGAGCGCACTCCCCGCCCCGCAGGTGGAGGTACGGGTTCGCACCGGCGGCAGCTGGAGCGACTGGACCCTGCTGGAGGACGAGTCCGACGGCGGACCCGACGGCGCCGAGGCCCTCAAGGCCCGACCGGGCACGGCACCACTCTGGGTTGGCGACTCCGACGGCGTAGCGGTACGGCTGGTGTCCCGCTCCACCGCGGCGGGGGCAAAGTCGCCATCGGACCTGACGGTGTCGCTGGTCGACCCCAAGTCGCTGTCCACTGACGCCACCGTGTCCCGTCAGCTGTCCCCCGACGCCGTCGCAACGACGCTGCCGGGACTGACAGCGCAGCCGGCCGTCGTCTCCCGAGCCCGATGGGGAGCCGATGAGAGGCTGCGCTCCTACAACGGTACGGACTGCGCCCGCCCGCGGTACACCTCGACCATCAAGGCTGCGATCGTGCACCACACGGCCGGAGCCAACAACTACACCGCCGCCTCGTCCGCCTCACAAGTCCGCGGCATCTACGCGTACCACGTGAAGGGCCAGGGCTGGTGCGATATCGGCTACAACTTCCTGGTCGACAAGTTCGGCACCATCTTCGAGGGCCGCTTCGGCGGCATCAAGAACCCTGTGCACGGGGCTCACGCCACCTACTGGAACACCGACACGGTGGGCGTCTCAATGATGGGTAACTTCGAGACTGCCCAACCGACGGCGGTGATGCGGGAGAGCGTGGCGAAGGTGATCGCCTGGAAGCTGGAAGGCAACTACCGCAGCGGGACGGGCAAGGTGACCCTCGCCGGCAAGACAATCAACATCATCGCCGGCCACGGCGACGTGATGGCCACCGCCTGCCCGGGCATCAACATGCGCTCTCGGATGGGTGATCTCCGCGCCGCGGTTTCTGCGAAGATCGGCTCCTACAACACGCCGATCTATCGCCGTTGGCAGTCACTCGGTGGCGAGGCCGGCTGGGTCGGGTCGCCAGTGGTCGGCGAGCACGTCGTCGGCGCTGGCCGCAACACCCGCTTCACCAACGCCGACCTCTACTCCGACGCGGCTGCTGCCACGTTCTGGATCAAGGGCAGCAACCGCAGCATGTACCGGTCGCTCGGCGAGACGCGGCACTGGCTGGGCTGGCCGACCTCCGACCAGCAGGCCGGTGTGCTCGGGTCACAGGTGAACAAGTTCTCGGCCGGCGCGATCTACTACAGCTCGGCCACCGGTTCCCAGGATGTCTACCGGGCGTTCTACAACCATTACGTCAAGCTCGGCGCCGAAACCACCCGGCTGGGTCTGCCGACCGCTTCCCAGCGGACAGGCAAGATCGCCGGCTCCAAGGTGCAGAAGTTCACCAAGGGCGGCCTGTACTGGACCAGCGCACTGGGTGCCCGCGAGGTCAACGGCGCGATTTACGAGACCTACATCGGCCTGGGCGCCGAGGGGTCACGGCTCAAGATGCCCACCCGCGGTGACTACGCTGTCTCACAAGGGAGGGCAACGGACTTCCAGGGAGGCAGGATCACGTGGGACTCGAGCACCAACCGGACGACGGTGACGTACAACTAGCCATCAGCCGCAACGACTCGAGCTCGCGTTACGAGGGCCGGGTGGGTGACGAGATGGTGGGCGAGGTCGACTTCTCGATGCGGGACTCGACCATGATCATCACCCATACCGGCACCAGGCCAGCATGGCGCGGCCGAGGGATCGCAGGGCAGCTGAACGGGTTCGTGCTAGCCGACATCCGTGACCGCGGGCTGTCGGTCCAGCCGGTGTGCCCCTACACCGCCGACTACATTGCCCAGCACCCGCAATACGCCGACCTGGTGGTCTAGCTGACAGGCCGCTTCCCCGAGGTAGCGAGGGAAACACCGCCGGTGTCCCTCCGACGCTGGTTCGGGGTGATGCCCGGCTATGACTTGGTCGGCTGATGCACAGGGCCGCTGGGCAGGTCCTGCTCGGCTTTGTCACCCTCCGCCGACTGCAGCTCTTCCGGCAGTATCAGGCCGTTGCGGCGCAGCTCAGTCTCGGCCAGGCGACGGATCACGGAGACGTCACCGGTCCGCCACGCCCGGACCGGGTCGTCGCTGATCTTGGCCAGCGCCTGCATCGGCTGATTCGCCATGGCTCGCAGGGCAAACAGATCCAGATCGGCGCCGGAGTCGATGAACCGTTGAGCAGCGCGGGCACGGAGAAGAAACCCGATCCGACGCGGCAGCCAGATGATCAACACCACCGCAACGGGGATCACAAAGACCAGCCAGCCAACGATGGTCGCCAGCCGCTCGATGCTGGCCACCTGCTGGTCGGCCGACTGACGCAGACCGGACAGCGACTGCGACGCAGTGTCGAAGGGACGGCGGAGCGTGTCACCGATGCCAGGTATCTGCGAGACCTGGGTACCCGCCTCCTGGAGCTGCACTGACATCTGCTCAGTCGCGTTGGCGGTTTCCCGAGCCGGTTTCGCCACGGAGGCGATGCTGTCATCGACGTAGGCCCCGATTAGCCACCAGGCGAGCGCCCAGACCACTACGAAGATGTCAGTGGCGAGTTGGCCCAGGAAGCGCCACGGCCGTCGCGCATAGATGCCCATGATGGGACCCTACGTGCACCGATCCAGCCCTGCGATCGGCGGCGCTCGACTCAGCAAGCGACTGGCTTGGCGGCCCTTGGTCTGTTGATGACAAGATGATTCGGTGCGTCGACTTCCCGAGTCAGCGATGATCCCGCGTGCGACCAAACGACAAGCAAGTCCCCGGGCGGCGGTGCCGGCGGCACCCAAGGCGTTGGCCGCGCTGTGCTGCGTTGCGCTGGCGGCCGGCTGCACCACCGGCGGCGGGCTACCTGGTCCCTCGGATAGTGCCGATACGGCGCAGCGTGCGGCTACGGAGCTGGCTGTGGCGCTGGCGAAGAAGGATGTCAGCAAGGTCGAGTTCGCCGGCGCGACGGGCACCGAGGCCAGCAACCATTTGACCGCCCTCCTGCGTGGGATGGGGCCACTGGCGCCGGCCGTGACTGTCGGGGAGGTGGCGGCGCAGTCGGATACCACCACCGCCGCGCTGAGCTACAGCTGGACCTTCCCTGGCGTACCCGAGAAGTGGAGCTACGGCACCAGTGCCCAGCTGGTGGAGGAGGGTGGCCGGTGGAAAGCGCGTTGGCAACCGGGCTTGGTCCAGCCTGACCTGAGCGCAGGAACCCGGCTGAGCCAGCGCCGGATACCCGCCGAGCGGGGCGAGGTGCTGGGTCAGGACGGTGAGCCGCTGGTGGAGGCGCGCGCTGTAGTCCGCTACGGGATCGACAAGTCGCAGGTATCCGGTGCCACCCAGGCAGCCTCGGCCCGCAAGCTGGCCAAGCTGCTCGATGTGGACGCTGCCGGATACGCCGCGAAGGTGAAGGCTGCCGGTGCTGAGGCCTTCGTCGAGGCGATCACACTACGGGCCGAAGACGAGAACCGGCCCGCCAATGGCACCGTGTTCGCAATCCCCGGCGCGCTGCCGATCGAAGACGAGCAGATGCTGCCGCCAACCCGCGACTTCGCTGCCGCGCTGCTCGGCAGAGTCGGGCAGGCAACGAAGGAGGCCGTTGACGCTGCGAAGGGCGCAGTGGTCGCCGGCGATCAGGTGGGTCTGTCCGGGTTGCAGCAGCGGTACGACGAGCAGCTGCGCGGCACTCCGGGCGCCGAGGTGCGGATCGTTGCTGCCAAGGCGACGACGGCAAGCCCATCACCCTCTCATTCGCCGTCGACGTCCGCGTCGCCCGCGTCTGACCGTACGGTGTTCGAGGCCAAGCCGACAGCCGGTAAGGACCTCCAGCTCACCCTCAGCCTGCGACTGCAGCAGACCGCCGAGAAGGTCCTCGCTAAGACCAAGCCGGCCAGCGCGCTGGTGGCCATCCGGCCGTCCAGCGGTGCCGTGCTGGCCGCGGCCAACGGTCCCGGTGCCGACGGCCAGCCGGTCGCCACCACGGGACAGTACCCACCGGGGTCGACATTCAAGGCTGCCACGTCGCTGGCCTTGCTCCGGGCCGGCCTGACCCCAAGCTCCAAGGTCAGCTGCCCAGCGACGGTCACGGTGAACGGGCGCCGGTTCAAGAACTACAGCGACTATGCGAGCAGCGCCGAGGGAACCATCAGCCTGAAGACTGCGGTCGCCCAGTCCTGCAACACCGCCTTCATCGGCCAGCGCAGCAAGCTGAGCGGTGATGACCTGGCGCAGGCCGCTGCCTCGCTCGGGCTAGGCACGGACTACGACGTCGGCTTCCCCTCTTTCTTCGGCTCGGTGCCTGGGGAGACCTCGCCCACAGGTCAGGCAGCCTCCCTGATCGGGCAGGCGAAGGTCCAGGCCTCACCGTTGGCAATGGCCGCGGTGGCGGCATCGGTGGCTGCCGGGAAGACGGTGCTGCCGCACCTGCTGCCCGAGATGCAGGCGACCCCGAAGGCGAAGCCGCTCACCGGCGCGGAAGCCGAGCAGCTGCGGGAGATGCTGGGCGCGGTGGTGGACGAGGGCAGCGGCCGGTTCCTGTCCGCGCTGGACCCGCCGGAGATCCTCGCGAAAACCGGGACCGCCGAGTACGGCACCGCCAATCCGCCCAAGACCCATGCCTGGATGATCGCGGCCCAGGGCGACCTGGCGGTGGCTGTCTTCGTCGCCGACGGGGAGTCCGGGTCGAAAACCGCGGGCCCGTTGTTGGAGCAGTATCTGAAGGCGGTGCGATGAGCATGGACATCCCGGTGGGCAGCTTGCAGCCGTCGACGGCTGAGATCGTCACCTTCGGTGAGGCGATGACGCTGCTGTTGGCCACCGACGACCTCCCGCTGCTGGTCGCCGATCGGCTGGGCATCGGTATCGCCGGCGCGGAGAGCAACCTCGCCACCGGACTGGCTCGACTAGGTCACCAGGTCGCCTATTTCGGTCGGGTCGGCGCCGACGTCTTCGGTGAGCGGATCCGGCGCGGGCTCCGGGCCGAGGGGATCGACGTTTCCTACCTCATCAGTGATCCGGAGCTGCCGACCGGTCTGCTGATCCGCGACTCCACTCCTGGTCGGCCTATCACGGTGAACTATCGGCGAGCCGGCAGTGCGGCCAGCGCAACCTCGGTGGCTGACATCCCGCGCGACGTGATCGAGCAGGCCCGGGTCCTGCACGCCACCGGCATCACCGCGGCGCTGTCGCCGAGCGCGTACGAGACCACTCTGGAGGCGATGACCCTCGCTCGAGAAGCGGGTGTCACGGTCACCTTCGATCCCAACATCCGGCTCCGGCTGGCCGATATCGACCGGTGGCGGCAGATCATCGACGTACTCGCCCGGCAGGCAGACATCGTCTTCACCGGGGCCGATGAGTCCAAGCTCATTTGCGTCGAGGAAGACCCGGCTGAGTGGTATACCGAGCGTGGCGCCACCATCGTCGTGGTCAAGGACGGCGTGAACGGCGCGACCGAGTACGGTCCGGAGGGCACGGTTCACGAGGGTGCCCGTACGGTGACCGCTGTGGACCCGGTGGGGGCCGGAGACGCCTTCAACGCTGGATGGTTGTCCGCGTGGCTGCATGGCTTGCCGGAAGTGGACCGGCTGCGCCAGGGTTCTGCTGTCGCGTCCCTGGTGGTAGCCACCCGCGGGGACTCCACCGGTCTCCCCGACGCGACCATCCGCAACGCGATCCTGGCGGACAGCCAGGACATCGACAGGTAGGAGTCTGACCATGGGGGCATTGCGAGCTCCGTACCAGGTGAAATCGGCCATCTTCGACAGCGGCGTCATCGGGATCGTCCGCAGCGACGGTGCCGCCAAGGCGGTCGAGCTGTCCCGGACCATCTGGGAGGCAGGCGTCGATGTGGTGGAGGTGGCGCTGACCACGCCGCAAGGCTTGGAGGCGATCGAGACTCTGGCTGGCGAGGTCGACGGGAACCGCATCATCGGGGCTGGCACCGTACTCGATGGCGCCACCGCGCGCATGGCTGTGCTCTCCGGAGCGCAGCTCCTGGTCACACCGACACTCGTCGAGGAGGTGATCGAGGTCGGTCGGCGCTACGGCGTGCTGACCGCCATCGGCTGCTCCACGCCCACGGAGATGCTCCGCGCCACGACCCTGGGCGCCGATCTGATCAAGGTCTTCCCAGCGAGCCTGTGGACGCCGAAGATTCTGAGCGACGTCCTCGCCGCACTCCCCCAGCTTGACTGCGTGCCGACCGGTGGAGTGTCACCCGAGTCGGCCGCCTCCTGGATCATGGCTGGTGCCCGTGCCGTCGGCCTGGGGTCGGCCCTCACCAAGGGCGAAGACCCAGCCGCCAGCGTGCGGGCATTGTTGGCGGCGATCAAGGAGGCGCGGGCCTGAGCTTGGGGCATCGGTCAGAGAGAAGTGGCCATGCTGGCCGACGCCGCAAGGCCGTCCGCTAGAGGTGTACTGCCGCGGAGTCCATATTATCGGCCCTTCATCGAGGCGAGACACCGCGACATGCCGTGGATCGGTGGCGACCGCCGCGATGACGGGCCGATAAATGGAATCGCCACGCCAACCGGAGCGAATCGCGAGTCCCTTGGCGTCAGTCAACGGCCGATTGGATCTGTGAAGACGTACCCGCGGCTCTTGTAGAAGGTGATGATCCGCTGCACGCTATTCACGGTGTTCTGACGATAGTTTCCTGGGCTGCCGTCGTGCATCAAGATGTCGGGATGTGACGTCAGCGGGTTGGTGGCGTTGTAGACGATCGTGCGCTGGAAGGAGCTGCTGAGGTATAGCGGAGTGGTGTAGTCGCGGGTGTCCTTGGACCACTTCACCGTACTCATGCCCCGGGTACGTGCCAGGCTGACGGTGGTGCTGGTGTAGGCGCCGTAGGGCGGCCGGAAGAAGCAGGGCTTGTAACCGCCGCTGACCGCGGCTGAGATGTAGCGGGTGGCGGAGTCCATCTGCGCAGCTTGGCTGGTGCTGGACAGCTTCGTCATGTTGGGGTGGCTATAGCTGTGGTTCCCGATCGTGTGCCCCTCACCGACCGCGCGTCGCACCAGCGATGGGTAGGCGCGCGCGTACTGACCCGTCATGAAAAAGGTGGCGCGAACGCCGTTGGCCTTGAGAATGTCCAGCACCTGCGGCGTCCACTTGGGCGAAGGACCGTCGTCGAAGGTCAGAGCGACGTTCTTAGCGACGGTGGCAGGGACCGTGGTGACTACGTATGTCTTTGGAGTAGGACAGCTATTGACTGCTGCCGCCGCTACTGACGGCCGTAGAGGGGAGTCAGCGGGGGCGCTTTGCACTGTTCCGCAGAGTACTGCGCCGCAAATCAACGCTGCACCGAGTCGCGCAGCAAGTCGTCTTCCCATGGAGCACCCCCGTGCGGGCGACGATCGGTCACCCCTTCGCAGCAATGTAGCGCGAAAAACCTACCTATGTTCCCCTGCACAGGTGAAGTTTCGGTCACAGCGTGACTCGGACAGCCAACGCACGAGGCATCGCCGCTTGCTATCGCGTGACCAAGACTTGAAGTTCCCCGACCGGCAGAGCCGTACTCGATGACATCGGCATTGTGATCACGCCCGCGCTCCCGTTGATTGTCCACCGGACAGCCCAGTACGACGTCGCAGTCACGGTGTATTGCCCCTTGGGCAGCGACGGTTTCGTGTAGACATGTCCGCAGTCCGGCGACTTCCCCGCCTTAGGTGCGGAGCTCGTCCACTTGGTGCCTGTGCCGTCGCAGGTGACGGTGGAGCCGTCACCCATCCGGAAGACAGTCCTGGTAACGCTCGCGTCCAGCGACACGCTGAGGTTGGCGACCGCCTGTGACACTGGGCCGACCCGAGTAGCTCCGTCCGCCCACAGCCACAGGGGATATCCCACCACCGCCATGTTCCATTTGTTCAAGTCGGGCGACGGTCCGATACCCGGGGCAACGGTGGGCAACTGCAATTTGGCAACCGCCATGTACGCCGCCTCCTCCGGCGTGATTGTGGGGACGGGCGGGGCATTCCCCGCACGCCGCTTCCCCTGAACAGCTACTTGAGGCGTGCCAGCGTTGCCGGTGCCGAGATCCGGCGCAACCGGCGTCGGGCAAAATGTCGAACTATTGCCGACCTGCGTAATGGGCACATTGGTACCCAGACAGGTGCGCTGTCGAGCCAGAGCAGACTTGTAATCGGCGACAGCCTTACTAAGTTTGGTTTCCGCTACATCGGCTTCCTGAGTTGTTGTGCTTTGCGTGTGTTCACCTACTCTAACTTTGCCACGCTTGGACGGCCTTGGCGGTGTACCAGTGCTTGGTCGGAC
>CADCUO010000233.1 GCA_902805915.1 uncultured Propionibacteriaceae bacterium
CAGCCAACCGTGCATCACCGCTTCCCGCCGGTGGCGTCGGATCTCCGACACCGCGAGCTCGATAAGGTGGGCCGCACGGTCGAAATCCCGCCCAGCCAATGCGTGCCTGATCGCATCTTCGATCAGATCGTGGCGCTCATACCACTGGCTTGCGCGCTGGTGCAGCAACCGAACCTGCTCCGGC
The DNA here is from genome assembly GCA_902805915.1 of uncultured Propionibacteriaceae bacterium. GTDB lineage: Bacteria > Actinomycetota > Actinomycetes > Propionibacteriales > Propionibacteriaceae > Microlunatus. The sequence continues at coordinate 185 of CADCUO010000233.1, forward strand.
TGCTCGCTGAGCAGGCGCACCCGCAGCACATCGGCGAACAGGTGGTGGTAGCGGTACCACTCCCGCCGGTCGTCCAAAGGGACAATGAACAAGTTGGCGCGCTCAAGAGTCATGATCATCTGAGTACCGTCGGCGCGACCGGTGACGGCGTCGCACAGCGCCCCGGTGAACCGGTCGAGAATCGCTGACTGCAAGAGGAAGCCGCGAACCGCGTCGGGTTGGTGCGCCAGCACCTCCTCGACCAGGTAGTCGACAAGGTACCGCTCGTCTCCGGCGAACCGGGCGATGAATCCACTGACGTCCTCGCGCCCCTGCAGCGACAGCGCGGCCAGCTGCAGCGCGGCGATCCAGCCCTCGGTCCGCTCCTCGAGAATGGCGACGTCCTCCGTAGCGAGATCCAGGCCGGTCGCCGCGTTGAGGTACGCGGTCGCCTCGTCGGGCGTGAAGCGCAGGTCGGCGGCTCGGATCTCGACCAGCTCGCCACGCACCCGCCACCGAGCCAGTGGCAGGTCGGGGTCGGCACGAGTGCTGAGCACGACGTGCACCTGGGGCGGGAGATGCTCCAACAGAAAGATCATCCCGTCGCGGATCTCGTGGTTCTCCACTAGGTGGTAGTCATCGAGGACCAGCCACACCTCGTCTGGTTTCGCGACGAGCTCGTTCAGCAGCGTAGTGAGCACAACGTCGATCGGCACCGGGGAGGAGGTGAGGAGCTCCAGCGCATCCGAGCCAACGCTGGGCACGACGCCCTGGAGCGCGGTCACGACGTAGGTCCAGAACGACGACGGCTCCTTGTCCGCCGGCTCTAGCGAGAGCCAGGCTACGGAACGGTCATCATCTGGTGTTCGCCCAAGCCACTCGGCCAGAAGTGTGGTCTTGCCGAACCCGGCCGGGGCGGACACCAGCACCAGTCTCGCCTCAGCTCCGCGACCCAGATGACCAAGCAGCCTGGGGCGTGTCACCAGACCGCGTCGCTGCCTCGGGACGTACAGCTTCGTTGCCACCAGGGGACTTGCCACGCCAACCTCATTCCAAGGCACCAACCCCCATATCCGAGTGTGTGCCGTTGCCAACGCTACCCGGCCGCGATGGCATGAGGCAGGGCGCCACTTCGGCAACGAATTAGCGCCCTGGCCGGCAGTTGACCTCATTTGTGGGGATAGGCGACATGCCTGTCCTAAAAGTTGGCTATTTGACTTCCGCTCTATTGACGAGTCTGAGCCCGATGGTCATGGGGAAGGACCAGCCAGATCAGCCCGGTGATCCCCAGTTGGGTCCATTGCTGAGCGGTAAGGGCTCCGTTGAACAGGGCGCCTTGCGCGTAGTCGAAGTCGACCCAGGGCTGAAGGTCGAGGAACCAGGGCTGGGAGGCGGCGAGGATGAGCGACAGTGTCGGCAGCAGGAACTGGTAGACGAAGTAGGCCACGAGCGCGCCGACCGAGTTCCGGATCAGCACGCCGAGCATGAAGCCGAACAGCAAGCTGAGTACGTTGGCCAGGGCGATGGTGAGCAGATTGATGACCGTCAAGTCCCAGGCGGGATCGACCCCGGCGATCGCCGTCCCCACCATGTTGCCGAGAGCGCTAATCCCGAAGACGAGCGGAACGGTGATGACGCCGACGCCGACGCACGCGATCGCCTTAGCCGCGATGACCCTGCCGCGGTGTGGGATCAGGGTGAAGGTGGTGAGTCCGCTGCGTTGGCTCCACTCGCCGGTCACCGACAAGATCGCGATGACGGGGAGGACGACGGTCATCGGGATGTTGATCGCCGACACGAACGTGCTGTGGGTCATCTGCTCGTTGGTCGCGAACACGATGACCGCCGCCGTGGCGAGTAACGCCAGGATCCCGATGCTGGCCATCAGCCAAAACCCCGACCGGATATAGAACATCTTGCGAAGCTCGGTGGTGGCGATTCGGCTCAGCGGTACTCCGCGGGGTGTGGTCCTGATTCCAGCGAGGGTCGCGTACGCGGTGTCGGGGGGTGGTCATCTGACTGCTCCTGCGGGTTGAATGTCGTTGTTGATGTCGCGTTGAGTCTCGGCGGTGAGTCGGAGGAATGTCTGCTCCAGGCCGACCTGGTCGGCCGGTCGCAGCTCGAGAATCCGTACGCCGGCGGTGAAGGCGATCCTCCCGACCTGTCCGGTGTCGGCGTGGGCGAGCAGCCCATCGTCACCGACGGGCGAGGAAGTGACGCCGGAGTTGGCGAGGACGCGGGCGATGACCTACCTCACGGTGGGGCGTCCGCAGGATGGCCCCAGCGGACCGCAGCAGGTCGCTTTTGGTCCCTGTGCGACGATGCGGCCGCCGCCGATGAACACGAGGTCGTCGACGATCACCTCGATCTCATGGAGCAGGTGGGAGGACAGCAGGACGGTGCCGCCGCGGTCGGCGAAGTCGCGCAGCAGACCGCGCATCCATCGGATCCCAGCCGGGTCCAGGCCGTTGGCCGGCTCGTCAAGGATCAGCTCCTCCGGTTCGCCGATCAGGGCGGTCGCGATGCCGAGCCGCTGACGCATGCCGAGCGAGTAGTCGCGCACGCGTCGGGACGCCTCCTCCGACGTCAGGCCGACCAGGTCCAGCATTCCCTCGATGCGTCCTCGCGGCAGCCTCATGAACTGCTGGGCGATGGTCAGGATCCCCCGGGCCGGTCCGTCCGGCATGCTGCGCTGACGCATCGAGAAGTACTCCGACCTTGAGTCCCGGGTTCGGCAAGTCCACGTAGTTGCGCCCGGAGATGGTGGCGGTCCCCGACGTGGCTCTGGTCAAGCCGACGATGATCCGCATGGTGGTCGACTTGCCGGCACCGTTGGGGCCGAGGAAACCGGTCACCCGACCTGGTTGGGCGGTGAAGCTGATGTCGTCGACTGCGGTGAAACCACCGTAGATCTTGCTGACTGAATCGATGGTGATCATGGGCGGAGTTCCTGCCGTGACGTGGTCGGTCGCTGACTGGTCATGCTCGTGCACCTCTTCGGTTGCTCTATGGGTCAGCGCCCGGGCCTTGGTGGGGGCCCGGCCGCGTTTTGGACGGTTAGACGATGACGTCGTGGTGGGCGGAGTCTGGTGTTGTGTACAAGCCTTTTCCGTCGCCCCTGGTTCAGGGCTGATTACTGGCTGGGGTGGGTAGCGTCGGAGCGCCACCGATCTCCGCGTTGCGTCACGTATTGGTTGACCACATAGCGCCACGGGGTGACGGCGAGGATGATCACGACCCACAGGTTGCGGTAGAACACATCTAGATTGGCTGGGTCCAGCTGGTCGGTGGCCCACAGCGGTAATGCGACGACGGCCATCCAGATCAGCTTCCAGGCTGATTCGAACAGCATGATGGGCAGCATCTGTACCGGGTAGCGAAGCCCGAGGAACGACAGCAGTGACAGCGCCACCAGCATGGCTTGCACCGCCCCTTGCGTCGCGGGCCAGGGCCCGTCGTGGGTGATGATCAACGGCCATTTCGTTACGGCCAGTCCCACCCCCAGTCTTGAGCCATGACCACCACAGCCGCTCGCGAAGAGCCATCACAGACACACAGCGCCGCGCCGGGCTACCTGCCAGACAGACGTCAAGGCGCAAAGACCGGGAAGGCACGACCAACCCGGCCACGTTATCGCTGCGCCGCATCAACCATCCTCAG
>CADCUO010000234.1 GCA_902805915.1 uncultured Propionibacteriaceae bacterium
CCAGCTCCGACTTCAGTGGCGCCCCACTCGAGCGGGGCAGCTTCGGCGGCCAAGACGTCAACGGTTTCACCGGATCCGCGCAAGGTTCCCAGTCACAGACCGACGGGAATGGCCACCCAGGGGGTCCTTTGGATCAGACCCGACCCGGGGCCGATCATGACGCCACCCTGGCGGCTCGGAATGGGCCGAGTACACCGTCGAGCTATCGAGGTGGAGGCGGGGCCAATGAGCAGCGCGGGGCCAATGAGCAGCGCCGGCGGGAGGTTGACGCGCGGCTGAACCCGAAGTACTCATTCGAGACCTTCGTCATCGGAGGTTCCAACCGGTTCGCGCACGCGGCCGCGGTGGCGGTCGCGGAAAACCCCGGCAAGGCATACAACCCCTTGACCATCTACGGCGAGTCTGGTCTAGGCAAGACTCACCTGCTTCACGCCATCGGTCACTACATCCGCAACTACTTCAGCGGGGTGCGGGTTCGTTACGTGTCCACCGAGGAGATGACCAACGACTTCATCAACTCGATCAGTCAGAACAAGGGGGTGGAGTTCCGCCGCCGCTACCGCGATGTCGACGTCCTGCTGATCGACGACATCCAGTTCCTCGAGGGCAAGGAACAGACGCAGGAGGAGTTCTTCCACACCTTCAACACTCTGCACAATGCCGAGAAGCAGATCGTGATGACCTCCGATCGACCGCCCAAGTTGTTGGAGAACCTGGAACCGCGCCTGCGCAGCAGGTTCGGTTGGGGCCTTATCACCGATGTGCAGCCGCCGGATCTGGAGACCCGAATTGCAATCTTGCGCAAGAAGGCCGCCCAGGAGCGACTAACGGCCGGTCCCGACGTGCTCGAGTTCATCGCCAGCAAGATTCAGACCAATATCCGCGAGCTCGAAGGTGCGCTGATCAGAGTCACCGCCTTCGCCAGCCTGAACCGGCAGCAGGTCGACATGTCCCTCGCCGAGATTGTCCTCAAGGACCTCATCCCGGAGGGTGCCGATGCCCACATCAACTCCGGCGCCATCATGGCGCAGACCGCGGCGTACTTTAACCTGACCATCGACGACTTGTGTGGGCAGAGCCGTACCCATGTGCTCGTCACCGCGCGGCAGATCGCGATGTATCTGTGTCGGGAGCTGACCGACCTGTCGCTGCCCAAGATCGGGCAGCAGTTCGGCGGCCGGGACCACACCACCGTGATGCACGCAGAGCGGAAGATCCGGACCTTGATGGGTGAACGGCGCAGTGTGTTCAACCAGGTCACCGAGCTCACGAACCGCATCAAGCAGCAGTCCACCCGCGGCTGAACCTCGTCCAGCCTGCCGCTGAGCCCCTACGGGGCGCCAAGCGTCAAGTGCTTCCGCAGCCTCCACACAATTGGGGAAAAGCCTGTGGAAAACTGTGGGGGACGGTCGACGAGATGGGGAACAGCGCCAACAGCGGGGTCAGGTGCCACAAGTTATCCGCTAATCCTCCCCGTGTAGTTTTCCGTCTTCCACACTCCGCCCGATCTCGGAACTGGTACGTGACCAGCCAGAACGGTGGTTGTCCACAGGTTCCACAGAACCTACGACTAAGACGAGTAGTTACATATATCTTCAAGAGTCTCAGTTCAGTGCGACCCAGATCTGTGCACAACGCAACCTCGCGCAACCAGTCAGAGAACTCGGGCAGGATCACGAAACTTGGTGTGTGGGCGCTCACAGGTGGACGCCGTCGCGTAATCTCGGCTGGACAAGCCGGGCATTTCCGGTGTGCTGAGGAGATCCCATGAACTTCATGAGCAAGCTGTTCGGACGCCGCGACGATCAAAAGGCTGACCTACCGATCAACCTCAACGTGCCGGCTCGCAAGCAGCAGCTTGAGGAGCTCGAGCGAGCTCTGGACGCGCTCGTCGTTGCCATGCGTGAGGCGCAGTCTGTCGACAACCCAGGGTGGCGGGGTCGGGTCAACGAGTACAACAGGCTCGCCGGCGAGGCGATGACCCAACGCCAGGGGACCCCGACGCGGGAGTCTCTGCTGGACTTGGCATTCGAAGTCCGCCCGGTGTTCAGCGGTGAGATCCCGGCTGGGATGGAACGCCTGGCCCCGCTGCAGGAGAGGGTGATGGCTGCCTCGGCAGCGCTGGTGCAGGTGCTGCCCGGAGAGCGCGGCTAGACCAGCAGCGGATGCGGGGACGTCCACAGATGTCCGGCCGTCGTGCTGAGTCGAGCGCAGCCGGGGCTCTGCGTCGGTATGATCATCGCGCGCCTGCGTACCCCCCAGGTGCAGGAGTGCGTCTGCTGGTGGGTGCCCAGAAGCAGGAGACAGTGTGAGAATCCGACTTGAGCGCGACGTGTTGGCAGAGGCAGTTCAGTGGGCCGCACGCAGCTTGCCGACCCGACCGAGCGTGCCGATTCTGGCCGGCCTCCTGGTCCGAGCGGATGCCTCAGGCGTGACCTTCTCCAGCTTCGACTACGAGACCTCCGCGCAGATCAGCGTCAAGGGAACGGTCACCGACGAGGGCGAAGCGCTCATCTCCGGTCGGCTGCTGGCCGACATCGCACGCTCGCTGCCCAACAAGCCGGTCGACATCACCGCTGACGACTCCCGGATGGAGCTCATCTGCGGTAGCGCCAGGTTCACCTTGCAGACGCTTCCCGTGGCGGACTACCCGTCGCTGCCGGACATGCCCGCCTCCACCGGGGCGGTGCCCAGCAGCCCGTTCGCGCAGGCGGTCTCCCAGGTGGTGGTGGCCGCCGGCCGTGACGAGCTGCTCCCGGTCTTCACCGGCATCCGGGTGGAGATTGAGGGCGACACGATCTCGTTGCTGGCTACCGACCGGTACCGGATGGCACTGAAGGAGCTGACCTGGAACCCGGAGTCGACTCAGGCGTCGGCAACCGCGCTGGTCCCGGCCAGGGTTCTCGCCGACACGGCGAAGTCGATGACTGCCGGGGAACAGGTGGTGCTGAGCCTGGCCAGTGAGGGCGCCGGCGATGGCATCATCGGGTTCGAAGGCGATGGCGCCGCCGGGCAGCGCCAGACCACCACGAGGCTGTTGGACGGGGAGTTCCCCAAGGTCCGCCACATCATGAACACCCAGGCTGTGATGAGCGTCCGGGTGAGTACGGCCGACGCGATCGCGGCCGCCAAGCGGGTGGCCCTGGTCGCGGAGCGGAACACCTCGCTGAGGATGCTGATCGGCGATGGCACCGTCACCCTCGAGGCGGCCACCGGCGACCAGGCCCAGGCCTCCGAGTCCATCGAGGCCACCATCGACCAGCCGGGTGGCGGTGAGCCGGCCGTGACCGCTGCCGGTTTCAACCCGTCGTACCTGTTGGATGCGCTCAGCGTCTTCGACACCCCGTACGTGAACTTCGCCTTCACCGCACCCAGCAAGCCATGCCAGCTCACCGGGCTCGCGGATCTGGACGGTGAGCCCCTGACCGACTATCGGCACGTGATCATGTTGATGCGGTTGCCCACCTAGGGTGGCCTCCGGTGTGAGGGCCCCGTCACGTTAACGTGAGGTCCGCGTCGCTGCGCCATTGACCGCCCGCGACCACAGCGCACAGTTCTTGGTGCGCACAGTTCTTTGACAGGGAACAACTCACCACACAGGAGTCGGGCATGGAGATCGGTCTGGTCGGTTTGGGCAAGATGGGCGGCAACATGCGGGAGCGGCTCCGCAACGCCGGTCACAAGGTGATCGGGTACGACACGAATCCGGAGGTCTCGGACGCCACAGATCTGGCGGACATGGTCTCCCAGCTCCCCGGCCCCCAGCGGGTGGTCTGGATTATGGTGCCGGTGCAGTTCATCGACGCCGTGATCAAGGACCTGATGGAGGTGCTCAGCGAGGGCGACATCATCATCGACGGTGGCAACACAAAGTACGACGGCGACCAGCCGCGTGCCGACCTGCTGGCGCAGAAGGGCATCAAGCTCATCGACTGCGGCGTCTCCGGCGGCGTGTGGGGACTGAAGAACGGCTACGCGCTGATGGCTGGTGGCGATGCAGAAGACATCGCCGTGGCGCAGCCGATCTTCGACGCACTCAAGCCCGAGGGTGAGTTCGGGTTCGTGCACGCCGGCGAGGTCGGCGCCGGCCACTTCGCCAAGATGGTCCACAACGGCATCGAGTACGCCGTCATGCAGGCCTACGCCGAGGGCTGGGAGCTGCTGACCGCCGCCGACGTGGTCAAGGATGTGCCGGCCACCTTCGAGTCCTGGCGGGAGGGAACGGTGATCCGTTCCTGGCTGCTCGACCTGATCGTGTTGGCGCTGAAAGAGGACGCAGATCTGTCCGGTGTCCGTGGCTACGCCGAGGACTCCGGTGAGGGACGGTGGACCGTGGACGCGGCGATCCGGCTGGCGGTGCCGATGCCTGCGCTCACCGCGGCGCTGTTTGCCCGGTTCGCTTCCCGCCAGACCGACTCACCGGCGATGAAGATGGTGGCAGCAATGCGCAACCAGTTCGGTGGGCACGCCATGCAGCGAGAGTCCGCCAGCATCGACGAGATCTGACCCATCGCCGCGCTGGTGGTCCGGCCGCTGACGGACCTCTAGTCAAGCCGCGGCTGATGTACTTACCGGTGCGTTGTCGGCTGGTCGTAGTGAATGGTCAGCGGGCTAGGCTTTCCGCGTGTTCGTTGACCACCTCCAGCTGGCCGACTTTCGGTCCTACTCCGGTGTCGACGTGCCGCTGTCCAGCGGAGTGAACACCTTCATCGGCGCAAACGGCCAAGGCAAGACCAACCTGGTGGAGGCCGTCGAGTACCTGTCCACGCTGTCTTCGCATCGGGTGGCCTCCGACCTTCCCCTGGTACGCGCGGGTGCGGAGCGAGCCATCGTGCGGGCCCGGGTGCAGGCAGGCTTGGACGATGCCCGCCAGCTGCAGTTGGAGGTGGAGATCACCCCTGGCAAGGCGAACCGGGCTCGGCTCAACCGTTCGCCACTGCCGCGCGCCAGGGAGCTGCTCGGGGTGCTCCGTACGGTGGTCTTCTCGCCCGAGGACCTCACCCTCGTCAAGGGTGACCCCAGTGAGCGGCGCCGCTTTCTCGACGAGCTGCTGGTGGCGCGCTGGCCGCGGCTGGCCGCAGTTCGAGCCGACTATGACCGCGTGCTGCGCCAGCGGAACACCTTGCTGAAATCCCTCAGTGGCCGCAGCCGCGGTGGGGCCCCGGCCGCTGATGCCGCCTCGACGCTGGACGTCTGGGACTCCCACCTGGCAGCCGCCGGAAGCGAGCTGCTGGAAGCCCGCCTCACCACGCTCGGCCAGCTGGCGCCGCACACCAGCAAGGCGTACGCCGACATCGCACCGACCAACAACGAGGCCACCGCCGAGTACAAGACGGCTCTCGACCTCACCGCCGGTACCTCCCGAGCGCAGCTGGCCGAGGCTCTGGGGGCCGCGATGCGCGCCCGACGGTCGGAGGAGATCCAGCGGTGGGTATCGCTGGTGGGGCCGCACCGCGATGACGTCAGCCTGGCGTTGGGAACCTTGCCGGCCAAGGGGTACGCCAGCCACGGTGAGTCCTGGTCCCTGGCGCTAGCGCTGAAGCTGGGCAGCTTCCACCTGCTCCGAGCCGACGGCGTGGAACCGGTGCTGGTGCTGGACGACGTGTTCGCCGAGCTGGACCTCACCCGACGGCAGCGGCTCGCGGTCGGGGTGGTCGACGCCGAGCAGGTACTGGTCACCGCCGCCGTCGGTGCGGATGTGCCGGAGCTGCTGCAGGGCCGTCGCTTCACCGTCGCCGGCGGCCAGGTGAGCGCCGATGACTGAGCTGCCCGCTGCCGACCTCCCCCCGGACCCGCCCGCGCGAGGCGCAGCCGACTTGCCCCCGCGGAGCGTATCTGACTCGCCCGCGCGAAACGCACCTGAGCCGTCATTGGGAACCCCGATTGAGCACGATCCCACCGGCCTCGGCCTGGCCAGGTCGATCGCGGAGTCGCTGGGCGCCCAGGCCCGCCGCCGTCGCCGCCGGCCCGAGCGCACCGGTCGGACCGAGCCGCAATCCTCCAGCGCTCACCCTGACAACCGGGATCCGCAGACACTGGCCGCGGCCATGAACCGGCTGGTTGATAGCAAGGGCTGGTCCACTGAGATCAGCGTGCACACCCTGCTGGCGCGGTGGCCGGCTCTCGTCGGAGCTACCAACGCGGCTCACTCCATCCCGGTCAGCTACCGCGACGCCGTGCTCACGGTCCGGGCCGACTCCAGCGTCTGGGCCAGCTCCTTGCGCGCCATGGCGCCGCAGCTGGTGGCCATCCTGAACGACAAGCTCGGGGACGGCACCGTGGCGAGGGTTCACGTCCAGGGCCCCGATGCGCCGTCGTGGAAGAAGGGCCGCCTGTCGATACGTGACGGCCGCGGCCCGCGCGACACGTACGGGTAGCGCGGCACGTACGGGTAGCGCGGCACGTACGGGTAGCGCGCGCGGCACGTACGGATAGCGCGACACCTAGCGGACCGGGTCTGACGCACAGCCCGGTCTGACGCACAGCCGGATCGAACGCACCTCCGGGTCAGGGGCTGCCCACTGGAGGTGCGCCGGGACCGCCGTTGATCTCCATGGTCTCGAAGGTAGGGGCCGGTGGCCGCGCCGCGGTCGGCCGGTCGAGGTAGAACCACGAGGTGGAGGCGATGTCGTCACGCAGCGGCAGATAACGCCAACCGCTGTGCCAACCCAGCGCCTGGATGTCGACCCGACCGAGCCGGTGCGAGAAGTGGATCGGGTCGAGGATGTGCCAGCGATACATGCCGAACCGCTGCTGGCTCTGGTACAGCCCGTCCGGACGGATCACCTGCGGCAGCCCCAGGTACGCAGTGCTGAAGGGGACATAGCCCTGACCTGGCACGTCGAAGTTCCAGGCGCCGCCGAAGTAATCCTCGGTCCCGGTGCCACAGATGCTCGGGAACTCCTCGTCGTCGTCGAGATAGAACTTGATCTCACCCTCGCCCCACCAGCCGGGGCTGTTCACCCCCCAGGCCAGGTAGGTGCCGACATAGTGGCCGGTGCCCTCGATCCCGCTTAGCAGCACATGCGGCGTCCGCTCAGCCAGCGGGTTGCTGCGCCGCCACTGCGCGTGCAGATAAGCCTGTCCAGAGTAGTCGTCGCCGATCTCGTA
>CADCUO010000235.1 GCA_902805915.1 uncultured Propionibacteriaceae bacterium
ATCGTTTCAAGACTGGACGTTAGTGCAAGGACGGGTCGGCGTCAACATGTCTGGCCGGACCGTTATCCCGGGGACTAAACCATTGACCGACGGCCGGACGGAGCCGACCGCCGGGCCACCGCTACGCCCAGCCAGGGACCGATGAGGACGGTAAAAGGCCTGACCAACGCGAGATTGCGGACCGCCGACCGGCGAGCGCAGCCCGCGTTGGCCTCGCGACGGCCGTTCCGTGGGTGACCGCATGGGAGCGCGGAGGTTGGCTCGGCTCGACGTGCACGGCACGCGGAGCCGAGCCTGAAACGGTTAAGCCGCCGCGCCTGCTGCCGACAGCTGGTGGCGACCGGCGCCGACCTCGTGCTCGGTCCCGTTCGGGAGTCGCACCAGCGCGCTCACGCCGTCGGGCAGCTCTACCTCGACCTGCAGGCCGTCTGGCCCCTCGCTCGACCACGACACCGCTACCCGACCGTGCCGGGTCTGCAGCGCGGTGCGGGCCCAGGTGATTCCGCCGCCCGGCTGCGGGGCGACCAGGACCTTGGCGTAGCCAGGTTCCAGCGGCGCCAGACCGCCCAGCGTCCGGTGCATCCAGTCCACGACCGCGCCCAGCGCGTAGTGGTTGAAGCTGGTCATCTGGCCGGGGTTGATGGTGCCGTCGGGAAGCATCGAGTCCCAGCGCTCCCAGACCGTGGTGGCGCCCATGGTCACCGGGTAGAGCCAGGACGGGCACTCCCGCTCCAGCAGCAGCCGGTAGGCGTCGTCGAGGTGCCCGGTGATGGTCAGCGCGTCGGTGACGAACGGCGTGCCGGCGAACCCGGTCTGGATGCGGTAGCCGCCCTCGGCCACCAGCTCGGCCAGCCGGTCGCCCGCGAGGAAGCGGACCGGGTCGTCCAGCAGGCCGAAGGCGATGGCCAGCGAGTACACCGTCACGGCGTCGCTGGTGATCCGGCCGTCGTCGGAGACGTAGTGCTGGTCGAAGGCCTTCCGGGTGCTCGCGGCCAGTTCCTCGAATTGGGTCTGGTCCTCGGACCGGCCGAGCAGGGCCGCCGCCTCGGCCACGATGGACGCGCTGCGGTAGAGGCAGGCAGTCGCGACCACGCCGCTGTCGGCCTTGGCGAGGCCCGGGCGGTCCGGCGGGGCGGCCGGGTCCAGCCAGTCACCGTACTGGAAGCCGGTGTCCCACAGGCCGGTCGGCGACAGCAGCGTCTGCACGCGGCGGACGTGCGCGGCCATGGAGTCGAACTGGTCCTCCAGCACCACCCGGTCACCGTAGGCCTGCCAGAGTGCCCACGGCACCCAGACCGCAGCGTCACTCCAGACCGCCGTCGCGTCGTGCTCAGGGAACGAGCTGGGTTGAGAGTCGTCCTTGTTCACGTACTTGAGAACGTCGGGGATGACGGACGCGACCATGCCGTCGGCGGCTTGCTGCTCGGCGGCCAGGTCCCTCAGCCAGTCCCGCAGGAAGCCGTCGACGTCGAACAAGAATGCGGCCGACGGCGCGAAGGCGGCGATGTCCCCGGTCCAGCCGAGCCGCTCGTCGCGCTGCGGGCAGTCGGTGGGCACGTCGAGGAAGTTGCCGACGGTCCCCCACACCGCGTTCTGATGCAGTTGGTTCAGCAGGTCGTCGGAGCAGGCGAACTCACCGATCCGTTGCAGCTCGGAGGAGACGACCACCGCGGTCAGGGCACCCTTTGCCAGCTCGCCTGGCCACCCGTCGACCTCCACGTAGCGGAAGCCGTGGAAGGTGAAGCTCGGCTCGAACACGTCGTCCCCACCGCTCAGGATGAAACGGTCCGTCGCCTGCGCGCTGCGCAGCGGTCGGACGCCCAGCTCGTCGTGCTCGAGCACCTCGGCGTGGCGCAGCGTGACCTCGGTTCCCGCCGGGCCGCTCACCCGGACCTTGACCCAGCCCACGAGGTTCTGGCCGAAGTCCACCAGCGTCCTTCCCGCCGGGGAGGTCCAGATCTGCAGCGGCTCCAGCTCCGCCTGCCGCCGCACCGGCGGCCCGATGTAGGGGGTGAGCGTTCCGAGGTCGAAGTCGCCGGGATGCACCCCGGTCCAGAGGTCGTCGCGGAAGCCGGCCTGCAGCCATGCGTCGGAGTAGCGCCGGGCGTCGATCCGCTGGCCGTCGTAGAGGTCGTTGGCCAGCACCGCAGACGGTCCCGCGGTCCACTCCTGGTCGGTGACCACCCGCTGGACGTGGCCGTCGGCGAAGGTGATCTCCAGCTGCGCGAGAGCCCCCAGCTCGGAGCCGTAGTAGTTCCGACCCCCCTTCCAGCCGAGCCGGCCGCGGAACCAGCCGTTGCCCAGCGCGAAGCCCAGTACCGACGTGGGCTGCAGCAGCGCGGTGACGTCGTAGCTGCGGTAGCGCAGCCGCCACTCATACGCCGACCAGCCAGGGCTCAGCACGTCCTCGGACACGGGACGGCCGTTCAGCCAGGCCTCGAAGACGCCGTGTGCCGTGGCGTGCAGGGTCGCGGTGGCCACATCGCCGTGGCCGGGCTCCAGCTCGAACTCCCGGCGGAGCAGCGGGGCCCCGTCGAAGTCCTGGTCGGGCGAGATGAGGGCTGCTGACCAGTCGGTCATGAGTCTCCTGATGTCGGTCGGACGGCGCCGCGGCGCCGCATATGAAACGATCAAGATGAGGCAACCATCGACGGTGGGCCCGTGTCAATCAGAAGCCGGCCCCTTCCTCGAACCGACGCGCCGCGATCCGCGCCGTTGCGCGGAACCTCGGGGTAGGGCTAGCATGCTGCCGGACTTGAAACGTCTCATAGAGGAGTCCCCGTGGCATTTGCCGACATCACCGACCAGCTGGCCTCCCAGGCTATCGAGCTGCCCTCCTGGGCCTTCGGCAACTCGGGCACCCGCTTCCGAGTTTTCGGGACCCCGGGCACGCCCCGCACGGTGCAGGAGAAGATCTCCGACGCCGCCCAGGTGCACAAGCTGACCGACCTCGCACCCAAGGTCGCGCTGCACATCCCCTGGGACAAGGTCGACGACTACGCCGCGCTGCGTCGGTTCGCCAACGACCACGGCCTCGAGCTGGGCACGGTCAACTCCAACACCTTCCAAGACGACCTCTACAAGTTCGGCAGCCTGACCCACGTCGAGGAGTCCGTACGCCGCAAGGCCATCGACCACCACTTCGAGTGCATCGAGATCATGCACCAGACCGGGTCCACGGATCTGAAGATCTGGCTGGCCGACGGCACGAACTACCCGGGCCAGGGCGACATCCTCGGCCGCCAGGACCGGCTGGCCGAGAGCCTCGCGCAGATCTACGACCGGCTGGGCCAAGAGCAGCGGCTGGTGCTGGAGTACAAGTTCTTCGAGCCGGCGTTCTACCACACCGACGTCCCGGACTGGGGCACCTCGTACGCCCACGTGAGCGCGCTGGGCGAGCGCGCCATGGTGTGCCTGGACACCGGTCACCACGCTCCCGGCACCAACATCGAGTTCATCGTGGCCCAGCTGATCCGGCTCGGGAAGCTCGGCTCGTTCGACTTCAACTCCCGCTTCTACGCCGACGACGACCTGATCGTGGGCGCGGCCGACCCCTTCCAGCTGTTCCGGATCCTCTACGAGGTGATCCGGGGCGGAGCGTTCGACCCCGACTCCGGCGTCGCCTTCATGCTCGACCAGTGCCACAACGTCGAGGACAAGATCCCCGGCCAGATCCG
>CADCUO010000236.1 GCA_902805915.1 uncultured Propionibacteriaceae bacterium
CGCCTCCGGTTGCTGCACGTCCATGCCCACCCCGACGACGAGTCGAGCAAGGGTGCCGCGACCACGGCGAGGTATGTGGCCGAAGGCGTCCAGGTGATGGTGGCGACCTGCACCGGCGGAGAGCGCGGGTCCATCCTGAACCCGGCTATGGACCGTCCCGACGTGCTGGCCAACATCGCCGACATCCGCCGGCAGGAGATGGACCGGGCCCGGGAGATCCTCGGCATCCAGCAGGTGTGGCTGGGCTTCGTCGACTCCGGCCTGCCTGAAGGGGACCCGCTGCCACCGCTGCCGCAGGGCTGCTTCGCCACCGCGCCGCTGGACGAGGCGACTGCTCCGCTGGTTGAGGTGATCCGTCGCTTCCGTCCGCACGTGGTGACCACGTACGACGAGAACGGGGGCTATCCGCACCCGGATCACATCAAGTGCCACCAGATCAGCGTCGCAGCCTTCGATGCGGCTGCGGACCCGCAGGCGTACCTAGATCTGGGCGAGCCGTGGCAGCCGTTGAAGCTGTACTACCAGTTCACTTTCCACCGGGACCGGATCGTCGCCTTGGATGAGGCCATGCAGGCTCGCGGGCTGGAGTCGCCGTACAAGGAACGGCTGGCGGAGTGGCAGCCCGATCCTGAGCATCAGCGGCGGCTGACCACCCGGGTACCGACGGCGGAGTACTTCCACGTCCGGGACCAGGCGCTGCTGGCTCACGCCACTCAGGTCGACCCGGAGGGATCCTGGTTCACGGTGCCGCTGGAGGTGCACAAGCAGGCATGGCCGACGGAGGACTTCCAACTGGTCAAGAGCATGGTGGAAACCTCGCTGCCCGAAGACGACCTATTCGCCGGGATCGCGGTCGCCGCGGAGCGCGATCGGGTGAGTAGAGTGCAGGTATGACACTTCTCGAGATTGACCCCAACGTGGTCAAGCCGGGATGGACGCCGCTGATCATCACCCTGCTGCTGGCCGGTGCGATGGTGTTGCTCTCCCGCAGTATGCGCCGGCAGTTCGGGAAGATCAACGTGCCTGACGAGCGTTCCGGGGTGGCGACGCCGGGGTCAGGGGTGGCTTCGCCGGGGCCAGCGGAGTCGCCGGATGTGCCCTTTCCTCATACTTCCGATAATCCTTCAGACGGCGACGCTGGCCGCCGCGTCGACCCGCGCCGTCCCAACGGATCCGGGCCACAGGTCTAATCACCTTCTGCCTTCTGCCCTTTTGACCCACCCTGCATGTGAACGTTAACATCCACGTCGAGGCGCGGGTTGCGCCACTAGGAGGAGACCAATGACGGTCGATCGTGAACGGGCCCTGGTGACCGGTGTCCACTCCGGCATCCCGCCGGGCCAGGCGATGGCGGCAGGCGCCGACGACGGGGCAGCCAGTGCCCGCGATGAGGAGGCGACTCGAGCATGACCATCTCAGCCGACATCGCCGAGGTGGTGGCCACGCTCCGCCGCGAGGTGAGGGACCTGCATGCCGAGCTGCCGCGGAACGAGCTGGTGGTGTGGACCGCTGGCAACGTGTCCGCCCGGGTGCCGGGCCATGACCTGTTGGTGATCAAACCCTCCGGCGTCAGCTATGACGAGCTGACCCCTGAGCTCATGGTGGTCACCGACCTGGACGCCAAGCTGGTCGACGGTAACCGCGCCCCCTCCTCAGACACCGCCGCCCACGCGTACGTCTACAAGCACATGCCGGAGGTGAACGGGGTGGTGCACACACACTCCACCTACGCCACCGCATGGGCATCCCGGGGCGAGCCCATCCCCTGCGTGCTGACCATGATGGCGGACGAGTTCGGCGGCGAGATCCCGATCGGCCCGTTCGCGCTGATCGGTGACGACTCGATCGGTCAGGGCATCGTGCACACCTTGTCCGGGCACCGGTCCAGGGCGGTGCTGATGCAGAACCACGGGCCGTTCACCATCGGCTCCAGCGCCAAGGCCGCCGTCAAGGCGGCGGTGCTGTGCGAAGAGGTCGCCCGGACCGTACACATCGCACGCCAACTCGGCGACCCGCTGCCCATCCCGCAGTCCGACATCGACTCGCTCTTCGACCGCTACCAGAACGCCTACGGGCAAAGATAAGGACCATGAGATGACAACGACGCCGTACTGCTGGTTCCTGACCGGAAGCCAAGGCCTCTACGGCCCGGAGACTGTTGCCCAGGTGGTGGACCAGTCCCGCCAGATCGTCGACCAGCTCAACGACTCAGCCAACCTCGGTGTGGAGGTCGTGTGGAAGCCGGTGCTGACCGACTCGGAGTCGATCCACCGGCTGATCCTAGAGGCCAACAGCGATCCCGACTGCATCGGCGTCATCGCCTGGATGCACACCTTCTCTCCGGCCAAGATGTGGATCGCCGGACTGGACGCACTGCGTACGCCGCTGCTGCACCTGCACACTCAGTCCAATGTTGACCTGCCGTGGGGCGAGATCGACATGGACTTCATGAACTTGAACCAGGCGGCGCACGGCGACCGGGAGTTCGGCTATATCCAGACTCGCCTCGGGGTGCCCCGCAAGACGGTGGCCGGACACGTCTCCGACCCGGGTGTCACCGCCCGGATCGGCGCCTGGCAGCGCGCCGCGGTGGGCGCCGCCGCCGTCCGGTCGCTGAAGCTGGCACGTTTTGGCGACAACATGCGCGACGTCGCGGTCACCGAGGGCGACAAGGTGGAAGCGCAGCTCCGCTTCGGAGTGTCGGTCAACACCTGGGGTGTGAACGACCTGGTGGCGGTGGTCAACCAGGTCAGCGACGCCGAGGTCGACACTTTGGTGGCCGAGTACGCCGAGCTGTACGACATCGCACCGGAGCTCGCCGTCGGCGGCGACCGGCACGAGTCCCTGCGGTACGGCGCCCTGATCGAGGCCGGGCTGCGCAGCTTCCTCACCGACGGTGGCTTCGGCGCCTTCACCACCAACTTCCAAGACCTCGGCGGGCTGCGTCAGCTCCCCGGGCTCGCCGTCCAGCGGCTGATGGCCGACGGGTACGGCTTCGGCGGCGAGGGCGACTGGAAGACCTCGGTAATGCTGCACACCGTCAAGGCGATGGCCAAGGGCCAGCCAGGCGGGACCTCCTTCATGGAGGACTACACCTACCACCTGGGGGAGGGCAGCCATAAGATTCTCGGCGCGCACATGCTGGAGGTCTGCCCGACGATCGCCAAGGCCCGCCCGACGGTGGAGATTCACCCGCTCGGTATCGGAGACAGGGAGGATCCGGTCCGGCTGGTGTTCGACGCGGTTCCCGGGCCGGCTGTGGTGCTGGGCATCTGCGACGTCGGCGACCGGTTCCGGCTGGTGCTGAACGAGATAGACGTGGTGGACCCCGACGAGCCGCTGCCCAACCTGCCGGTGGCCCGCGCGGTCTGGGAGCCTCGACCCTCCCTAGCCACCTCGGCGGAGTGCTGGCTGGCCGCCGGCGGACCGCACCACACCGTGCTGTCCTCGGCAGTCGGTACCGACGAGCTGTACGATTTCTCCGAGATGATCGGCACCGAGCTGCTGGTCATCGACGCCGACACCACGCCCCGCGGCTTCGCCAAGGAGATCCGCTGGAACCAGGTCTACCACCGCCTCGGCCTAGGCGGCTGACCTCCGCCGCGCTGAACCAGATCAGGACGGCACCGCCGGCGGCTCGGACGCTGCCTGCCCCGTACCGGACGAGTATTGGTCCGGGCTCCCCGGCGCGGGTACGAAGGAATCGTCTCAGCGCCGGTTAAGGTTTCACCTGGTTGGTGTCGTGGCCAGGGCGATCGGGCATGACGTCGTCTGGACTGTATCGGGGGATCGCGTGCCGGAACCGGGTGAAGTCTGGTGAGTCTGTGACTGAGGCAGGCACCAGCGGCTCCTCCACCCGCGGGCTGGCTGGCTGGGCCGTCGGGTACAGCTCATCCCTGCTGGCTGACCAGGTGTTCTTCCTAGCACTGACGTTTGCAGCTCTCCAGGTAGGTACTCCGGGGCAGCTCGGGCTGGTGTTGGCAGCCGGGTCGATCCCACGGCTGCTGATCTTGATGATCGGTGGCGCCCTGGCCGACCGGAGATCACCGAAGCGGATCACCGTCGCCACCGACGCAGCCCGCGCCGCAGTCCTGGCGGCAGCGGCTGTTGTGCTGATGCTGGGATCGATGACCACCTGGCAGCTCGTCAGCGTGGCGCTGGTGATCGGGGCGCTGGACGGGTTCTTTCTGCCCGCCGTTGGAGCGCTGCCGGCTCGGATCGCGCCGGTGCACGAGATGGGCCGGGTCGCGGCGCTTCGGACGGTCGCGCAGCGGGTGGCCCTGCTGGCAGCTGGGCCTCTTGCTGGCTGGTTGGTCCATATGTACGGCCCGAGCGCAGCATTCTGGGCTTCGGCCGCACTCTTTCTCGTGTCGGTTAGCTCCTTGGCGACGCTGACGCTGCACCCCTCTCCGCCGCCGCCACCAGGGCACTCAGACCCGGAGCGCGAGAGCAGCCAGCAGGAGTACGGCTACCTCAGACAGGCAGGAACCGCGTTGCGTCTGGTCCGCCGGCATCCGGTGCTGCCGTGGCTGCTGCTGCTGATAGCCGGGTTGAACTTCGGTTTCGCTGGACCGGTGACCGCCGGAATCCCCCTGCTCGCTACCGGGTCTCAGTGGGGTGCCAGTGGCGCAGGTCTTCTCCTCGGAGCGTTCGGGCTAGGTGCGGCAGCGACGGGGGTGGGTCTGATCTTCACCCGTTGGATCCCTCACGCCGGGATGCTGGCGATCGGATGTGTCGTGACCATGGGAGCCGCTTTGGCGGCCCTGGGGTACGTGACAACGTTCCCGGCGGCATTGTCGGCGGCCGTCGTGCTGGGGCTTGGATCCGGGGTATGCGGCACCGTGATTCACGCGATGGTGCTGACCACCACTCCGAAAGCAGAGCTGGGTCGGGTGATGGCGCTGCTGTCGATCAGCATCGAAGGTGTTGTGCCGCTCAGCTATGCCCTGACGGGGCTCCTGGCCGACTTCACCGGAGCCCGCGCGACCTTCGTTGTGGGTGGGGTCATCATTCTCGCCACGGCCGCCCTGGCCGTGACCCGACCAGCGGTGAGGTCATTCGAGCTAGTTCGCCCGGCGGCCAGCCAAGACGCCTAGCTGCGTCGTAAAGATGGCCGCGAGGTGACTCCCTCGTCGGCTACGCTGCGTCGACGCGGGGTTCACCTCTTGGGGATTCACACCCATTAGGAAGTTTCCCCATGAAACCCGTCACCTCACCCCTGCGCGCCCTCGCGGCCGCACTGGCGCTCGGGGCCATCGCTGTCAGCGGAGCGCATCTGTCCCACGTCCCTACCGCGTTCGCCGCGTCGCCCTCCGTCGGCTGGCTGCACACCTCCGGGTCGAAGGTCTTGACGTCGACCAACCAGGAACACACCATCAAAGCTGCGAACTGGTTCGGCCTGGAGACGTCGAACTGTGCACCGCATGGGCTGTGGAGCATCAGTCTTGACGCCGGCATGGCTCAGATCGCGTCGTTCGGCTTCAACACGATCCGGCTTCCGTTCTCCAACGAGTGCATCCGCGGCGCGGCCGTCAGCGGCTTAGACATCACCAGGAATCCATTGCTGGCCAACAAGACCCCCCTGCAGATCATGGACATCGTGATCCAGCGCGCTGAGGCGAACGGGCTCAGTGTCATCCTGGACCGGCACCGCCCGAGCTCCGCGGCTCAGTCTGAGCTGTGGTACACCCCGACCTATCCGGAGAGTGCGTGGATCAACGACTGGACCATGCTGGCAAAACGCTACGCTGCCAGCCCGACAGTGATCGGCGCCGACCTACACAACGAGCCACACGGCACCGCCTGCTGGGGCTGTACGGACGCCTCCCGCAACTGGCCGGCCGCAGCAACGCGAGCAGGGAACGCCGTCCTCGCCGCAAACCCCAAGCTGCTCATCATCATTGAAGGTGTGGAGCGGCAGGCCAACGGCGAGTCCACCTGGTGGGGCGGCGGACTGTCTGACGTCCGCGCACACCCGGTCAGCCTGGCTGTCGGCAACCGGGTCGTGTACTCCCCCCACGAATATCCGGCATCGGTGTACCCGCAGAGCTGGTTCGCCGCTGCTAACTACCCAGCCAACCTGCCTGCGCAATGGGACAAGAGCTGGGGCTACCTGCACAAGCAGGGCATCGCGCCCATCCTGGTCGGAGAGTTCGGGACCAAGCTCGAAACGCGTTCAGACCAGCAGTGGCTCGAGAGCTTCGTTGCGTACCTGCAGAGCAACAAGATCGGCTTCGGCTACTGGTCGTTCAACCCCAACAGCGGCGACACAGGTGGTCTGGTCAAGGACGACTGGGTCACTCCGCAAACCGCAAAGCTCACCGCACTGGCACCCATCTTGGTGACCGCACCGCCGACAACGCCGACGGCCACCCCCAGCCCAACCGCGACGGCCACGCCCAGCCCATCAACGCCACCCGCAACAACGATTCCGCCGGCAGGTGCGATCAGTGCGGCCTGGCAGCTGCAGTCGTCATGGCAGCAGGGCTATGTCGCCCAGGTGACCATCAAAGCCGGTTCGGCGACGCGTAGCGGCTGGACGCTGAAATGGTCTGATGCGAACGCGACCTCGGTCGTCAACGCCTGGGGCATGACATGCTCGGTCACCGGCCAGCAGGTCACCTGCCGTGGCGCGGACTGGGCCACGCACATCCCTGCCGGTTCCTCGGTCACCGTCGGTCTGCAGCTGAACGCCGCCGGGGGCGGCCCCTCCAACCCGTTGCTGGCCATCTCGTCACCGTAGCCGGCTTACCAGTTGGCGTTGCGGACCAGCTCGTCGGCGTAGTCGGGCCAAAACTGACCAGCTGGCGGTTGTCCGGCCCGACAGGAGCCGTCGGACTCACCAGGTGGCTTGACCCACAGATAGCTGTCGACGAGTGACGTCGGCGCAGTCTGTGGGGCAGGCCCGAGCGCGCGGCCGGGTGGATTGCACCATTCCTCGGCCGGCGCCGGCCCGTTGCCGTTGCGACTGGTGTCCACGACGAAGGTCTTCCAGCCCAGCTGTGGAGAAATTTGGCGGCCATAGCCGATCTCGTCCTCGGTACGGCGGTAGTTGGACACATTGAGGGAGAAGCCGCGGGCCGCCGCCACTCCCGCCGCTGACAATCGGCGGACCATCTCCGCTGCCGGTACCCAGCCGCTGTGTCCGGCGTCGAGGTAGACCGCAACTCCCTCGACCGGAGCCAGTTGTTGCGTCGCGGCTCGAAGCAGCTCGGTTCGCTGGGTCTGGCGGTCGGCGGGAAGCCGATCGAGCTGTCCCAGTGCATCCGGTTCGAGCACGACCGCAACGCCCGGTCCGGAGGAGGCGCCGCCGGCTCGCAGACCGGCGGTGAAGGCCTCGATCCAGGCGGTGTAGGCGGTGCCGGAGCTCGCGCCCCCCGTGGACGCGCCGCCGCAGTCCCGCAGCGGAATCCCGTACGCCACCAGGACTGCTACCTGTTGCTTCGACACAGCTCCCCGAACTGTGGCGGCTACCTGGGAGCTGAGAATCTTCGGCGTGACCGCGGCGTCGGTGAACCAGACCGCCCTCGGCTGCTGCGCTAGTTTGCGGAGTCGGGCGGCCCGCTCCGGCTGACCTGCGGAATCAGCACTCTTCGCTGCTTGCTCGGCCTGCGGGTACGGCGGGGTCCACAGCGGGCCGCGAGCAAAGGGGGACGGAGGGGCTGCCGCGGAAGGGGGCGCTTGGGACTGCTGCGCGGCGGGCATCGTGGCCGCCTGCACCGCGCAGGCGGCTCGCAGCTCAGCGTCCGGGTCGCTTGACACCTGCCCGCTCGGGCTTGCCACTGCGGTCGCCAGCGCGACGGCGAGCACCATCGCGATAGCGGCGCCGACGATCCAAGCGGTGCGGCGCCGGCCACCAAGAGGTCCGGAGAAGCGGCGGCGCAAGACGCCGGCCTGCTCCGAGGTCGGCCTGGTCGTCGTCATGGCGCCGGGACGAGTTCACGGAGAGCCTCGGAGCCGTCCTCAGCCGGCTGACCGTCGGGGCGCTGCCACCGGGCTTCACCGGTGGGCAGACCGCGGCTGGCCAGCCGCTCCAGCACAGCCGGCCGCAGGGCCCAGGACACTCCGGTCCCGAGCACGCACACGTGCACCATGGCGAAAGCGACGTTGTTCAGCATGGCTGCGTCGCGGTTGTGCATCAGACCCCAGACCGACGAGCCGAGCAGCGTCGCACCCATCAGCAGGCCGGGCCAGACCGCGCCCGGCTGCCACTGTCCGGCGCCAGACTTCGGTGTCACCACAAACCTTCCGCGCCGCCGGGACAGCACCTGCAGGGTGGCTGCGATGTGGATCCAGAACGACGCCGCGGCCAGACAGAAGGCGCTGAACGTGTACGCCCCGCCGCCGCCGACCGCGACCGTGACGATCGCCAGCAGGAAGTACGGGAGGAAGTGCAGCAGGAACGAGTCGGCGGTGGCCGCCGCGACGGGTTGCTCACCGGTGAGGATCCGGATGACGGGCAGTGACATGTAGATCAGAACTGTCCAGCCGGTGAGGAAATAGAGGCTGGACAGCAGGTACTGCGCCTTGACCACCAACGGCAGGCTCGACCGGGCAGCCCGACCGACGGCCGACAGGCATCCGCGGGCCCAGCGCAGCTGCTGGCTGACGTATGACGCCATGTCCAGTGGACCCAGTCCCTGCACCAGCACCTCGGGTACGTACACGGTGCGCCAGCCCCGCTCCTGCAGCACCAGTGACAGCTCGAAGTCCTCGGTGACCGACTCCTCGGGGAACCCACCGACCTGATCCAGCGCGGCACGCCGGAACACTACGTTGGTGCCGCAGCAGAACATGGCGCCGAGGGCGCCCTTGCCGCGCCCGATGCAGCCGAAGAACAACGCCTGCTGTGCCCAGGATGCCGCCGCGACAGGGTTCCGGTCGGCGTTGGCGTAGTACTGGGGGGTCTGGACGAAGGCGACTCGAGCGTCGGACAGGTGGCCGAGGGTGCGGCGCAGGAACTCCGGGTGCGGCACGTGGTCGCTATCGAGGACCAGCACGTACTCGCCGTCGGTCCGTGCCAGGGCGGCGTTGACGTTGCCCGCCTTCGCGCCGGTGTGCTGGTCGCGGGTCAGGTAGCGGGCGCCGTACCGGGCGGCCAGCTGCTCCATCTCGATGTCATCACCGTCGTCCAGCAGATAGACGGTGACGTCGGCTCCGCGCAGCTTCACCGCCGCGGCGACGACCGGCTCGACCACCTCCACCGGCTCGTTGTAGCGCGGTACGTATACGTCGACGGCGGCATAGTGCGGCAAGGTCGAGGCGGTCGTGGCAGCCGCGGTGAGGCGCCGGTCGTTGAGCAGCGTCCACCAGAATCCGACGGCCTGCACGATGTTGAACGTCTCAGCCAGCAGCAGGGCGGCGTAGAGCCAGGGGTTGCCCACCCGGTCTGGGTTGAGCAGCCAGCTGAAGTACCAGAACGAGGCGGCGATATTGGCCAGCAGGAGCAGCCGCAGCGTGACGGGCCGGGGCGTCTTGAGGACCGCCTCGGTGGCAGCCGGCGTCGGCCCGGTCGAGGTGAGCGGTTTCGGACTCATCGTGGCATCTCCTTGAACTCCCATACGGTCACGTTCGCCACCTTGTGAACGGCGGTCTCTCTTGCTCCAGCTGCCTCGAGGTCGAACAGCGTCTTGCCGACCTCGGCTGCGTACACGCGCTCGTTCAGAAAGCTGCCGAACACGAACACCGACCTTCCGTCGGGTGGGATCTTCGGCATTCCAGTCTTCTTCGCGCGTGGTTTCACTGAGCTGGCTCTGATGGCCGGAATCCCAGCCGAGTAGTAGTCCAGCTCGGATTTCAGAAAGCCGGGCGCGTAGAGCAGGACGTCGCCGGTCTCTGAGTTTGCCTTCACCCAGGCCACCGCACCGCGGAAGTCGTAGCTGCGGGGGTTGGACTGGTTCACCTGCTGGTCCACCAGGCCACCGGCGAGCGAGGCCAGGACAACAACGGGAACCACCAGCCTGGTCAGCGGACCACGTCCCCAGCTGGCGGCCAGGCGAGAGAGCAGTAGCAGCAGCATCGGCACCGTTGAGGTGAAGTAACGCAGCTCGAAGAACTGGCGGCGCTCGAATCCGAACGCGAACAGCATCGCTGCAGGGACTACGGCGACGAGGACGAGCACGAAGTCATACCCGGTCCGACTGCGCCCGAGCGCTCCAAAGCAGGCCAGCAAAGCCAACGGCCACAGGGCGCTGAGCTGCACCATGGTGTCGTCGGCGTGGTAGCCCCAGATCGCCCAGATCGTGTTGGCGGCCACAGCATAGATGTCGGGGTCCGCGCCGGTCGCGTTCGACGCGGCGGCGCCAGTCTGCGCGGGCGCGCCGCTGATGCTCGTCGCCGCCAGCACGCTGTCCACCTGGGCTGCCAGGTAGGGCACCAGCGGCGCGAACGCAGCCAGCGACGCGACAACCGAGATGCCCCACCCGCGGGCGAGCCGGACGTCGCGGCTGCGGACCGCCAGCACCGCGAACACTGCATGGTGCACCAGCAGCGGCAGCGCCGAGAACCAGTGCAGGTACAGCATCGCCACCGTGGTCGAGCAGAACACCACCCAGTTCAGCGCCGCAGGAGTGAGAGACCAGGCGTTTCTGGACCTCGGCCTGTCAGAGGTGCCACGCAGGATGCGGATCTGGGACCACGCAGCGAGTGTGGCCAGCAGCATCCAAACCGCGTACATCCGCGCCTCTTGGGCGTACCACACCGCGATCGGGGCGACGGCCGCGACGAGAGCGGCTATCCGAGCCGTCCGACGGTCCCACAGGTCCCGCGCCATCGCGTACATCAGCGGAATGAACACCAGCCCCGCTATCAGGCTGGGTATCCGGACCGCCCATTCCGCTGTGCTGCCGGTCACGTGCACCATCGACCACAGCACCGCCCCGAACAGCGGTGGGTGGACGTCGTTTTGACGCAGGGTTGCAATCATGTCCCAGAAGGGCAGCTGCGACTGCTGGATGCTGATCGCCTCATCCACCCAGATGCTGCGGGTGACGATGACCCGCAACGCGACACCGATGACCAGCGCCAAACCCAGCGGCCACAGCGGCAGCAGCCGTTCCTTCCAGGTCGGCTTGGCCACCGGCGCGCCAAGTGTGTCTGGGACCGCGGGCGCAGCCGGATAGGCGCGACCCGGGACTCCGGCGCCGACGCTTCGCCCAGGCAGCCTGGGCCCGCCCACCAAGGCGCGTGCCGGTCGCGGAGCCGAGAGCGTCGACACCACAGCCACGGCTGAACCCAGCAGCAGCCCGAAGCACGCGGTCATGCTTGCGGCGACCACATCGCGGACCGAGGCCGCAGAGAGCAGCAGAGCCAGTTGGGTGGCCAATGCGAGGGCCACTAGCGAGCCAGCGAGCCGGCTCCGGCCGGTGACGCACAGCTGGGCCAGCAGTACCTTCGCTATACCGAGCGACGCCATCGCCGCGACGTAGCCGATCACGTAGGTGTCCACCCCGCGGTAGCCTTCGCCGAGCGCTCTGGCGTACCAGTCGGCCGGAATCAACGCCACCACAGCGATCACCACCGCCGAGACTGCCACCGCCGCGTAGATCGCCACCAGCAGTGGGCCGTGTCCCCGGCGCTGCCGGCCCGCCGGCATCAGCACCATCGGGATGGTGGCGGTGGCGAAGTAGGCGGCTCCACCGATGGTCGCAACAGCGGCGATCACACCCGCCTGCGGGCCGGACAGGATCCGGTTGGCGACGATCACGTCCTGGGTGGCGATCACGGCAACCAACAGGAAGGTCAACGTCACCGCGGTCGACCTGAAGCTGGGTAGGCCGCCCGAGGCGGTGTCGGCGTCGACACGGTTGGGACCGCCCCGGCCAAAGGCCGTGGCGGTCAGTAGGGCGGCGTACCCCGCAGCAACGACGGCCAGTGCGGCCCCCGTCGCTCCGAACATCGGGACCAGCGCAACTCCGAACAGTCCCCGGATCAGTGGCTCCACACAGAGGGTGGCAGCGGTCCCCCGGATGCGTTGGGTTCCGTACAGGTGCCCGCGGGCGAGCGGCAGCAGGGTAGCTGAGGGTCCAGCGGTGGCCAGGAGCAGAACTGCAAGGACCGGAAGGCCCATCATCGGAGCCAGTACGGGAGAGAGCGCCGCCAGCAGGCCTTCGACGACCAGCCCGATCACCAGTGCTGGCCGGAAGAGCCGCTGCGCCAAGGCAGGATCGAGGGCTAATGCAGCGGTGACGCTGTCGGCCACCATGTGCAGCAGCAGGTAGGCCGCCAGGAACGCGACGAAGTCGCCGTACCCCTCGGGCAACAGCATTCGGGCCAGCACGGCACTGACCAGCAGGTTCCCGGCTCCGGCCAGGAGTTGCCCGGAGAGCGCCAAGCCCTGGCTGCGGCCAGCGCGGGTGAGATCGGCTCGGCTGGGAGCAGACGTGGGTACGGTCAAAGAGGTCGTCATCGCATTACTCCGGTTGGGCGGATCCCCTGGAAGTGCTCGGTCCGAGGGATCCGCTGGTAGGTGGCAAGCTCGGCGCCCCGGGTCAGCAGCACCCGGAGCAGATCGGCGGTCTCGCTGGCCGCCACCGACTGTTGCCGAACTACGGCCAGCCCAGAGCCTCGAGCCAGTGCCGCGGCCACCACCGCCTCCGGACTGTCGGGTAGCAGCGGCAGGTGCAGCCGGGAAGCGGCGACCTCGGTGGCTGAGTCGTGCGGCCAGGCGATCAGCGGGACCCCGGCCGTACTTGCCGCCATCGTGGTGTGCGGATCACAGCTGATGCACAGCTGTGCTCGACTGAGCAGGTCCCGCTCTGCGGCCAGGGTCAGCGGCGGGATCGCACACCGTGCTCTGACTCCGAGCCGGTGCAGGGCAGCGGCAACATCGCTAGCGGCTTCCAGGTCGTCACCGGCGCCGAACCCGCAGCGCCATGCCTGCACGACCACGGAGCTGTCTGTCTGCAGCTGCCGGGACACCGCTGCACAGACTCCGGCGACCAGCTGCGCAGTCACCTCGGCGCCACCGTTCGCGGCGACATCGAGGAAGGTCAGCGGGCACCACACCTCCGTGCCACCGCTGACCGGACGCGGCGGGTCGAGCGCTTGCAGCCACGCCAGGTCAGCACCGACGCGGAGCGGTCCTGGTGCCCCGGCGGCGGTGAGATGGAGGGCCGACTCGGCGTTGTCGAGGACAGTGAGGGAACTGCCTCTCACCAGTCGGTCGGCAAAGAAGGCGTCCCGGCGGGTGGTCAGCGCCTCGGCGGCGACTCCCACCAGCGCAAAGCGTCGGCCGGTGGTACTGACGGCCGTCATCAGCGCGTACAGCTCTGCCAGTCCGAACAGATGGGCGTCGCGGGCTCGGCTGGAAAGCGGCCTACCGCCGAGCACGACAACCGAGTCGACGAGCGGAAGCGCACGCAACACCGCGGTTGGAGTGGCCGCGATGGTCGACAGCCCGGTGGCTCGTTGGGTCCGTTCCGGCTCCGCTGCCGCTACCAGCACCTGGATCGGTCCCAGTGCAGCCGAAGTGGCGACCAGCGCTGCGTCGGCCGCGACGTCACGCCAACGTGAGGGTTGCAGCAACAGCGTCGCTGTCATGGGACACCTCCTGGTAGATCTCTAGATGACGTTGCGCGATGGTGGGCCAGGTTCGGTCAGCGGCCAGCTGCTCGACCGCGCGGCCGAGGCGGGAGACCGCGGCAGGGTCCGCGGCCAGGCGGCGCAGCCGGTCTGCCCAAGCCTTCGGGTCACCGGGTACGGCGACGCTGGGGTCGGCGCCGACTGTCGCAGCAAGCCGCTGTGACATCAGGACCGGGGTACGGTGAGCCAGCGCCAGCGCAAGCGGCCCACTCGAGGCATGGGGCTCCGGATAGCACAGCATCAGCACGTCGGCGGCCTGGAACCAGGCCGACACCTCCGCGTCCGCGACGTACCCAGTGAAGAGTGCCGCGTTGCCCCAGCGCTGCTGCAGCCGGTTCGCATAGTCGTCCCCCCGCGCGGTCAGCCGCGGGTGCGGACCACCGGCGACCACCATCGATATGCCGGCGCCGGCGAGCCGGGCCGCCTCGAGGGCAGTCTCCAGACCCTTGTACGGAGCTAGGAAACCGAAGCAGAGGGCCAGCAGCCCGTCACCGGACACGCCCAAGCGGCGGCGGGTCTGGGTCCGCGGCTGGGACGGAAGCGGAGGTGTCTCGATGCCGTGGGGGACAACCTCGGCGCTGGGGATCAGGCTGCGGAACGCGGGTTCGTGCACCAGCACCGCGTCAGCCAGGCCTGGGAGGATCTGTTGCACGGCGGCGATCGCGGCCCGCGCAGCGATGGCAGGCACCTCGACGCGGTGCATCGCGGTGTAGCCGCTGGTCACTGCGGCCGGGTTGACCACCTGATGCATGGTGACGACGGTGCGCTGGGAGAAGCCTGTGCGGTGTCGAGCGGCGAGCCCGGCGACGGTGGCTGGCAAACCAGTGGCGCCGGAGTAGAGGAACAGCTCGTGCTGGAGGTGCGCCACCGGCGCGCCGGTTGCGTGGGCAGCCGCCAGGGCGGTCCGAACGGCCCCGCTCCCGTACCGAAATGCGCGGCGGACCTGCACTGGGCCGTCCTGCCCGAGAGCCGGTTCGCCCGCCACCTCGGGCGCGACCACGGTGACCGCCACGCCGTGCCCGGCGAGCGCCTGAGCAAGATTGGCCGTATAGGAGGCAACCCCGGTGTCCCCGTCGTGGCGAGAACCCAGGCGCGGGTACGGGCTGATCAACGCCACATCAGGAGACACAGAACAGCTCCGCAGTGGAGCGGACCGGGCTCGGTTCGATGGCCGCGGCCCCGGACGAGGGGCTGTCGTGGGAGACCAGGGTCAGGGTGGGCTGTCGCTTGACCGGCACGGGCTCGATGACTGCCGGCACAATGGCCAGGGCCGGCATCCGTACCGGCATCACCTGGTGGTGCAACCACAGCCGGGCCAGCGACGCCGCCATCCTCCAGGTGTCGCAGGCAGCCCGGACGCGGGAGCCGTCCTGGTCGATCCACACCGTGGGCACTTCTGCCACCCGGAGGCCAAGAGCGCGGGCCGTGAGCAGCAGGTCCACATCGAAGATGAAGTCGCGGGAGGAGACCAGCGGCATCACTCGGCGCGCCGCCTGCCGGGTGATCACCTTTGCCCCGCACTGGGTGTCCAAGAAGGGCAGCGGGAATACCAGCCGTACTGCGCGAGCGAACCCGGCACTTGCGATCCGACGCCCGATCGGACGGGGTTTCGGCAGCACCGAGGTGGGATGCCACCGTGACGCGATGGCGATGTCGGCGCCGGTGTCCGCGATGGTGTCGGTGAGTGCCTTGATCTCAGCTGGCGGCGTCGCGCAGTCGGCGTCGACGAAGACGATCAGGTCCGCCTCGCTGGCCCGGAACGCCTCGGCCAGCACTCCGCCCTTACCCAGACGCGGGTAGGCCACTGCCCGGACCCGGGGGTCCTCGGCTGCATGGGCGGCGACGATTTCTGCCGTTGCGTCGGTGCAGTCGTCGAGCGCGACGGTCAGTCGCACGTCCGGTGCCAGCAGGTCACTTCGGTACGCAGCCAGTGTTCGACCGATGCGGTGTTGCTCATTATGGGCAGGAATGACTATCTCGAGTGACATGGAGCTCCTCCACGGGAAAGGGCCACATCAATGCGCTACAGGACCTGCATCAACTGGCACGTGTATGAGTTGTGTCCACGTGTTCACATCGGTCGAAGACAAGCGCCCTGACAAACGATTCCTGACCTGGCCTGATGTGAAGCTCAACCCCGAGCCATGGACATCAATACTGCGAAGTACTACTACGTCATCCGAGACCTGTAACCCCCCGGCGGGCACTACTTTAGGGCGGGAACGGGGGAGTCAAATCAAGCAATTAGTGGCCAACAGCCCGATCAAAACGGACACCGCGGATCCTGTTAACCAATTCAGGCGTGACGCTGAGTGTGGGCGCCGAAAGCGGCGCTAGCCGTTCAGGCCGTGAATAAGATGAGTTCACTGAAGCGTCATTCCGTTTATCGGTCAGATGCCCCATCCGAGGACGCAGCCGCCCGGACGCTGCTCCCCGACACACCTTGGAGGCCGGCCAAGCCAGCCAACTACGCTGAAGTCCGAACCCACCGCAGCGCTGCTGGGATGGCTTGCTACCCCTCAAGATCTCGGTCCCCCCATCGCGGAGTCCGGACATACCGACAGCACCACTCGACCTGGCGGAAGGACGGTGCCTGATGAATCGACTGGCACACTCGCAGAGCCCATACCTGCTTCAGCACAAGGACAACCCGGTCGACTGGTACGAGTGGGGGGACGAGGCGTTCGACCGTGCCCGGGAGCTCAACCGACCCGTGTTGCTGAGCGTGGGGTACGCGGCCTGTCACTGGTGTCACGTGATGGCGCACGAGTCGTTCGAGGACCCCGCCACCGCCGAGCTGATCAACGCCTCCTTCGTCGCGGTCAAGGTGGACCGGGAGGAACGCCCAGACGTCGACGCCGTCTACATGCAGGCGACGCAGGCGCTGACCGGTCACGGTGGCTGGCCGATGACGGTGTTCCTCACCCCGGACCGGCGCCCGTTCTACGCCGGCACCTACTTCCCGCTGACACCCCACCACGGGCTGCCATCGTTCTGGCAGCTGCTGGAGGCCATCACCGAGGCCTGGACCCAGCGGAACAGCGAGGTGCTGAGCAGCGCCGGCACCATCATCGAGCACCTGGCCGGGATGCGGCCCGAGCTCGCACCCGGCACTGTCTCGGCCGACGACCTGGTGCAGGCGCGGCAGGACCTGCGACGCAGCTTCGATCCCGTGCACGCCGGCTTCGGTCAGGCGCCGAAGTTCCCGCCGTCCATGGTGTGCGAGGGCCTGCTGCGCCTCGGCGATCCCGACTCCATGGCGATGGTCGGGCAGACGCTTGCGGCGATGGCCCGCGGCGGCATCTACGACCAGCTCGCCGGTGGCTTCGCCCGGTACAGCGTGGATGCCCAGTGGGTCGTACCGCACTTCGAGAAGATGCTGTACGACAACGCGCTGCTGCTCGGCGTCTACACCCACTGGTGGCGGCGGACCCGGGAGCCGCTCGCCGCACGGGTGGTGACCGAAACCGTGGAGTGGCTGGTCCAGGAGATGCTGACCGAAGAGGGCGGGTTCGCGGCGAGCCTGGACGCCGACTCCTTGGACGAGACCGGGCATCTGCACGAAGGCGCCTTCTACGCCTGGAACCCCGAGCAGCTGGTGGTTGTCCTGGGTGAGGAGGACGGGCGGTGGGCGGCCCAGCTGCTGCAGGTCACCGAGAGCGGCACGTTCGAGCACGGACTGTCCACGCTGCAGCTCAAGACCGACCCCGACCCGCAGCGGTGGGCCGACGTGCGGCAACGGCTGGCTGCGGCGCGGGCGAGGCGGGCGCGACCCGGTCAGGATGACAAGGTGGTTGCCGCCTGGAACGGATGGCTGATCGACTCACTGGTGCAGGCCGCGTTCGTCTTCGACCGGCCGGAGTGGCTGGAGCTCGCCCGACAGGCCGGCGCTGCGGTGTGGGAGCGGCACTGGGTTGCTGGCCGGTTGCGGCGCACCTCTCGGGCTGGTCAGACCTCAGCCGCGCCGGGCATTCTGGAGGACTACGGCGCGCTGACGCAGGCGTTCACCCGGCTGGCCGGCGCCACCGCTGACCCGCTCTGGATCGACCGCGCACACCTACTGGCCGAGGTGATCATGACGCAGTTCGACGACGGTGCCGACGGGTTCTTCGACACGGCTGCCGACGCCGAGCAGTTGTTCACCCGACCCCGAGACGCCACCGACAACGCCACCCCGTCGGGACTCTCCAGTGCGGTCCACGGTCTGAGTCTGCTGGCCGAGTTCACCGGTGACCGGGCGTACGCCGACCGGGCCGGGCGGGCCGCCGCCACCGCCGCGGAGCTGGTCCGCCGCGCCCCTCGATTTGCTGGGTGGCTGCTCGCCGACGCAGCTAGCCGGGTGGGCGAGCACCGGCCGGTGCAGGTGGCCATCGTCGGGGATCCCGGGTCGCCCGCGGTGGCGGGCCTGGTGCGGACCGCTCACCTGGCGGCGCCGGCCGGATCGGTGGTGCTGGCCGGCGTACCGGACGCGGCAGGTATCCCGCTGCTGGCGGACCGTCCGCTGCGCGACGGGCAGGCGACGGCGTACGTCTGCCGGGGGTTCGTCTGTCAGCTTCCGGTGACCTCAGTCGAGGAGCTGCGTGGGCAGCTCGGCGGACTTGCCGTGCCAGACGCTCAGCCGGCGCGGTAGGTCAGCACCGAGATCGCGGTGTAGTGCAGGATGAACGCCGCGATGGTGAAGGCGTGGAAGATCTCGTGGAAGCCGAACCACTTCGGTGACGGGTCCGGCCGCTTGAAGCCGTAGACGGCCGCGCCCAGGGTGTAGGCAAGGCCCCCGGCCACGATGAGGATCACGATCATCGCCCCGCCGACCTCCCAGAAGGTCCTCATCCAGCCGATGGCTACCCATCCCATGCAGAGGTAGAGCAGTGTGTACAGCCACCGCGGCGCGCTGAGCCAGAACAACCGAAACAGCAGCCCGGCAACGGCGCCGCCCCAGATCACGCCCAACATCAGCGCCCGGTCCCCACCCTCCAGCATCAGCAGAGCGAACGGGGTGTAGGTGGCAGCGATGAAGACGAAGATGTTGGCGTGGTCCAGCCGGCGCAGCACCGCCTCGCCGGTCGGGCCCCAGTAAAAACGGTGGTAGAGGCCACTGGTCCCGAACAGCAGCAGTGACGCGAGCAGGAACACCGCCCCACCCAGCTTGCCGAACCCGGTGGGTGCCAACGAGACCAGCACGATGCCGGCGGCCAGAGCCAGCGGCGTGATCCCGGCATGGAGCCAGCCGCGAAGCTTGGGTTTGACCTGGCGTACGGTGTCGGCGATCGGCTCGCTTTTCTTCGGGCTGCGATCGTGGTCCAGCTGCGCCATGGCTCTTATTATCCCTGTCTGCGGCTCGCGCAGATCCGGTGGCAGACGACCACTGCGCGGCCGTGCGAGATACGCTGCGATCTATGGCGCGACTCGAGCGGATCCGGGAGTTCGTCGACCGTCTGCATCCCTCCGGTCTGCTGTACGGCACCTATGAGCACCGGCTGGTCGCCGAGTTGGACCGCGGGCGGCTGCCCCGGCACGTGGCGGTGCTCGCCGACGGCAACCGTCGCTGGGCGCGGACGAATGCGCCGGGGAAACCACTGGTGGCGGGCTACCAGGCGGGAGCGGACAAGCTCGAGGAGTTTGTGGAGTGGTGTGACGAGCTCGGCATCCCGGTGGTGACGTTGTGGGTGCTGTCCACCGACAACTTTACCCGCAGCAGCGAGGAGGAGGTAGGTCCGCTGCTGCGGGTGATCGAGAAGATGGTGACTGACCTAGCCGCGACCGGCCGGTGGCAGGTGAACCCGGTAGGCGCCTTGGACCTGTTGCCGGCGACGTCGGCGGAGATCCTCAAGGCCGCTCATCGAGACACCATGGGAGTCGAGGGGATGGTCGTCAACGTCGCCGTCTCTTACGGCGGCCGGCACGAGCTCCGGGATGCAGTCCGGTCACTGCTGACCGAGCATGCCAAGAACGGCACCTCGATCGAGGAGCTGGCGCAGACGCTCGACATCGAGCACATCGCCGACCACCTGTACACCAAGGGTCAGCCGGACCCGGACCTGATCATCCGTACCTCCGGCGAGCAGCGGCTGTCCGGGTTCTTGATGTGGCAGTCCGCGCACAGCGAGTTCTACTTCTGCGAGGCCTTGTGGCCGGATTTCCGCAAGATCGACTTCCTCCGTGCGCTCCGCTCGTACGGGCAGCGGGAGCGCCGGTTCGGCCGCTGACAATGCCTCGCCCGTCACGATCAGGTGACATCGGCGTGGCTGCTCCCGACTGAGCCCGGACAGTCGTACGTTGCAGCTACGGGCCGTGGGGAAGCGGTCCGTACGGGAGGCAATTGATGCGCCGTCTCAAGACGGACACCACTGGTGGGCCTGCTCCGGCCGACCCACCATCCCGGCCAACCACCTAACCAGTGGGGCCGGACGCAGATGGCGTACGGCCTCCAGAAGGACTCACAGTGTCTCCTGCCGGCAGCCGTCGTACGTACGTCATCGACACCTCCGTCCTGCTCAGCGACCCGAACGCGTTGCGGCGTTTCGCTCAACACGACCTGGTCGTTCCCTTGGTGGTGATCACCGAGCTGGAGGGAAAACGTCACCATGCCGAGCTCGGCTTCTTCGCCCGGTCAGCGCTGCGTCACCTGGATGAGCTGAGGATCGCCTTCGGACGGCTGGACGCACCGGTGCCGGTGAACGAGGACGGCGGCACGGTCCATGTCGAACTGAACCACACTGACCCCTCGGTGCTGCCGGCAGGCTTCCAACTGGGCGACAACGACTCACGGATCCTTGCGGTCGCGCTCAACTTCGCCGCCGAAGGGCACGCGGTCACGCTGGTGTCAAAGGACCTGCCGATGCGGGTCAAGGCGGCCGCGGTCGGGCTGCCGGCTGAGGAGTACCAGGCCGAGCTGGTGGTGGAGTCGGGCTGGACCGGGATGACCGAGCTGGAGGTGGGCAGGGCCGATCTGAACCAGCTTTACGACGCCGGCGTACTCGACGTTGAGGGGGCGCGCGAGCTGCCCTGCCATACCGGGGTGGTGCTGCTCGCCGGCTCCGGGTCCGCGCTCGGCCGAGTGACCCCCGACAAACAGCTGAGGCTGGTCAAGGCAGACCGGGACGCCTTCGGCATCCGCGGCAGGTCCGCCGAGCAGCGGGTGGCGCTGGAGCTGCTGCTCGACCCGAGCATCGGCATCGTGTCCATGGGAGGCCGCGCTGGGACGGGGAAGTCGGCGTTAGCTCTGTGCGCAGGTTTGGAGGCGGTGCTGGAACGCCGCCAGCACTCCAAGGTCGTCGTATTCCGGCCGCTGTACGCGGTGGGCGGCCAGGAGCTCGGCTACCTCCCAGGCAGTGAGGGGGAGAAGATGGCGCCGTGGGCCCAGGCGGTCTTCGACACCCTCGGTGCGGTGGCTTCCAAGGCGGTCATCGACGAGGTGTTGGACAGGGGACTGCTTGAGGTGCTGCCGCTGACCCATATCCGGGGCCGGTCGCTGCATGACGCGTTCGTGATCGTCGACGAGGCGCAGTCGCTGGAGCGCAATGTGCTGCTGACCGTACTCAGCCGGATCGGGCAGGGTTCCCGGGTGGTGCTCACCCATGACATCGCCCAGCGCGACAACCTTCGGGTCGGCCGGCACGACGGCGTGGTCGCCGTGGTGGAGAAGCTCAAGGGCCACCCCCTCTTCGCCCACGTCACCCTGCACCGCTCCGAGCGGTCCCCGATCGCCGCGCTGGTGACCGAGATGCTGGGCGACATCCCCCTCTGAGGCTCCCGCCGCCAGGAACGCTTCCGGGGGCCGGTGAGTTTCCCACGTCAACGTGGGAAACTTACAGCTCTACTCACTTAACTGGCACTTCACCCAAGCTATAGCTTGGGTGAAGTGGGGGTGTCTCACGTTAACGTGGGAAACTCACCACCCCCCACCCCCTGAAGCTGGGCTACTGGGGCGGGCGGGTCATGGCGAGGACGTCGAGGGCGCTGTCGAGCTGTTCTTCGGTGAGCTTGCCGTCGGAGACGAAGCCCGACTCGATCACCACCTCGCGGATCGTCTTGCCATCCTTGAGGGCCTTCTTGGCGACCGCGGCGGCGTTCTCGTAGCCGATGTAGCGGTTCAGCGGGGTGACGATGGACGGCGACGACTCGGCCAGTGTGCGGCAGTGGTCGACGTTGGCCACGATTCCCACGACGCAGCGGTCGGCCAGCAGCCGGCTGACGTTGCTGAGCAGTCGGACTGACTCGAGCACGTTGCGCGCCATCACCGGCAGCATCACGTTCAGCTCGAAGTTGCCCGAGGCGCCGGCGAAGGTGACAGCGGCATCGTTGCCGATCACTTGGGCACAGACCATGGTGGTCGCCTCCGTGAGCACCGGGTTCACCTTGCCCGGCATGATGGAGGATCCCGGCTGCAGGTCCGGCAACGCGATCTCGCCCAGGCCGGCGCGCGGCCCAGACCCCATCCACCGCAGGTCATTGGCGATCTTGTTCAGGCTGACGGCTACGGTTCGCAGCGCGCCGGACGCCTCGACCAGACCGTCCCGGGCGCCCTGGGCCTCGAAGTGGTTGCGCGCCTCGGTTAGCGGCAGACCGGTTTCCTCGGCGACGATCGAGATGACCGATGCGGCGAAGCCAGCCGGAGTGTTGATGCCGGTGCCGACGGCGGTGCCGCCCAGCGGCAGCTCGGCCACTCGGGGAAGAGCAGCCTGGACCCGCTCGATGCCGTACCGGATCTGGGCGGCGTACCCACCGAACTCCTGACCCAGCGTCACTGGAGTGGCGTCCATCAGGTGGGTCCGTCCACTCTTCACCACCTCGGCGAACTCGGCTGCCTTCGCCTCGAGAGCCTCGGCGAGGTGGCTGAGCGCCGGCAATAGCGCGTTGACCAGGCTTTGCGTGGTGGCGATGTGGATCGCGGTCGGGAATACGTCGTTGCTGGACTGGGATGCGTTGACGTGGTCGTTCGGATGCACCGGGTCGCCTAGGATCTTGGTGGCGAGGGTGGCCACGACCTCGTTGGTGTTCATATTGCTCGAGGTACCTGACCCGGTCTGGAAGACGTCGATGGGGAACTCGCGGTCGTGTTCCCCGGCAGCGACCGATGCCGCCGCCTCGGCAACCGCGTTGGCGATCGGTTCCGGCAGCACTCCGAGTTGGCTGTTGGTCTTTGCTGCGGCCCGCTTGATCAGACCGAGGGCGGCTATCAGCGCCGGGTCGATTGGTACACCGGAGATCGGGAAATTCTCGACGGCACGCTGCGTCTGCGCCTGGTAGAGGGCGCGCGCGGGGACCCGTACCTCACCCATGGTGTCGTGTTCGATCCTGAAGTCGTCGCTCATTGCCCCATTCTTGCCGAGCCGCTTCCCGGGTCGGAAAGCGGGCGGACGAGGGTGTAGATCGCATACTCCAGCTCACGTTGCCCCCGCCGGGTCACGACCACATGTTCGACCGCGTCCGCCGAGACCGACCGACAGACGTGGTGGAAGTCTGGGGCTCGGCTTTGAGACCAGACGGCGAGAATGCCACCCGGTCGAAGCTGCTGGTACGCCGCGGTCAACAGCTCCGGGTCGTACAGCGTGGCGTTGGCGATGTGGATGAGGAAGTTAGGACCGTTGTCGACGTCCAACACAATGGCATTCCAGGGACCCGTCGGTGCCGCCGCTTCGCCGAGGAGCACTGCCTTGATGTCGCAGACGTGGAGACTGACCCGCGGATCGGCGGCCACACCACCCAGCATCTGGGTGACCCCGGCACGAGCCCATGCGACCAGCGGCGCCTCGATCTCGACCACATCCACCTGCCCGACCGGATGCTGCAGCAGCTGGTGGACGGTATAGCCCAGACCGAGCCCGCCTACGAGAACGCGATCCGCGGGGTGGCCGGGTGGGATGGCTAAGTCCGCGAGTTCACGTTCGCTGACGGTGTCGACGCTGTCCATCGCGAACGCGCCGCTCACGATCAGCTCCTCGACTGCCTCGTCGCCTGAGCCTCGTCGTCTCAGCACGACCTCGCCGGAGAATCCGGGTTGCCGGCCGAGCACCTCAGGATCATCCACACCCCATCCTCGCTGATGGTCGAACGTAGCGTTGCTCGAGCTGCGACGTGACGGCACGCTTGAGCGGTCAGCTATTTTCGCCCATCTGTGAAGATGGGAGCGTGGCACGTTCCAAGAGACAACCAACTCCCGGCGATATGATCCGGTCCCTCTTGGTGATCTTGGTGCCCGTCTTGATCATTACGACGATCGCCACGCGTACGCCGGATGCTCCCCCGGTCACGGTGGTCGACTACCAGCCGGTGCTGGCGCGGGCTCGCGCGGAAGCACCGTACCCGGTGCTGGCGCCGGTCAGCCTTCCCCCGGACTGGCGGCCCACCCGGGTCTCCTGGCTGAAGACCGGCGAGCCCG
Source organism: uncultured Propionibacteriaceae bacterium (assembly GCA_902805915.1). Lineage (GTDB taxonomy): Bacteria > Actinomycetota > Actinomycetes > Propionibacteriales > Propionibacteriaceae > Microlunatus. The sequence continues at coordinate 23,963 of CADCUO010000236.1, forward strand.
CACTGAACGGGGAGCCGTCTCGGAGGAACCAGTGGGAGCTAGGCCTGCTGGCGCCGAACGACGTCTATATCGCCCTGACTCAGGGGGATCGGCTGGCGCAGGAGCTGATCAAGGAGGAGACCCGGAACGGGGTGCCGGACGGCAGCAGCCGGGTCAACGCAACCACCTGGCAGCGGCTGGTTAGTGGCGACGACCGGACCCGCTCGCTGGTGTCGTCGACACCCACTGTGACAACCATCGTTGCTGGTGACACGAGCTATGACGCACTCGAGTCCTACGCCGCCACGCTGCGGCCCGGTTGAGGGCAGCCGCCTGCCGGCACTTCGCGTTCCGCCCCGCTCGTTTCTGCTGACGACGCCGCAGTACCCATGCCTTGATGGTTCCGCTGCGCGATCACTTGGAGCTCTTGCGTGACTCGGCGGTAGTCAGCGTCGTGAGGTCCTCCGACAGGTCCGGCGACGTACGGCCGGCGGTGAGAAGCCGGCTCCAGTGCCAGCACCAACAAGACAAGTGTCGCGATGACGATCACAAGATTGGTCATGGCAGCAATCATGCCCGCACAAGGATGCTGCCACGAGTGGCATGCGTGCCACCGTACGCAATTTTCCTGCCATATAATCCACCCATGGCCTTGTCCACTGTCAGCGTGATCCTGATCGAGCCCATCGCCGTGTTCGAGTTCGGCGTGGCGGCGGAGGTCTTCGGTATCGACCGTTCCGACGACGGCGTGCCGCCCATCGACTTCCGGGTCTGCTCGGCGACGCCGGGGGTACCGCTGAAGACCCAGAATGTGTCACCTTTCGGGATTGTCGCGCCGCACGGTCTCGATGCCGTAGCAGGCAGCGACCTGGTGGTCGTGGCCGCGACCGCTTTCCGCCAGGACCAGGACTATCCGGCGGAGGCGCTCGAGGTCATCCGGCAGGCCCATGCAGCAGGTGCCACCATGCTCAGCTTGTGTTCCGGCTCCTTCGTCCTGGGTGCCGCGGGGTTGCTGGACGACCGCAACTGCACAACGCATTGGAAGTACTTCGACGAGATGGCCGCGGCCTACCCGAAGGCCAGGGTGGACACTCGGTCGCTCTACGTTGTGGACGGCAACATCATCACCAGTGCTGGCACGGCAGCGGGTATCGACGCTTCGCTGTACCTTGTCCGCCGCGAACTTGGCACCCAGGTCGCGACGAAGATCGCGCGGCGTATGGTCGTTCCGCCGCAGCGCGACGGCGGCCAGCAACAGTTCGTCGAGATGCCGATCCCGGAGTGCACGGCTGACAGCCTCGCTCCGCTGTTGGCGTGGGCGTTGGACCACATCGCCGAGGACCATTCCGCTGCGTCGCTGGCCAAGCAGGCGATGATGAGCGAGCGTACGTTCGCGCGACGGTTCAAGGCCGAGACGGGAACCACGGCACACAAGTGGCTGACCCAGCAGCGCATCCTTGCCGCCCGACAGCTGCTGGAGGACACCGATCTCGGCGTCGAGCAGATCGCGCAGCGAGTGGGTTTCAACTCCACTGTGGTGCTGCGGGAGCATTTCCGTCGGGAGATCGGGTTGGCCCCGGTCGACTACCGCCGCCGGTTCGTGCCGGCTGCGGTCTAGGTCTCGTCGTTTTCGCTCGCGGCGGACCTGGCGGCGTCGATCTTGGCCTTGGCTCCGTCCAGCCACTGCTGACAGACCTGGGCCAGCTTCTCCCCGCGCTCCCACAGCGCCAACGACTCATCCAGCGGCACCCCGCCCGACTCCAGCTTCTGCACCACCTGAACCAGCTGCTCGCGAGCCTGCTCATAGCTGAGCGCGTCGAGGTCGCTGTGATCGGCTTTGGGACTGCTCATCGAACTGCTCCTAGTTGTCCTGGTTGAGTCTCGCGAACGGAGACGATGAGCTGGCCGTCCAGCAGATACGCCAGCAGGTCGTCCTCGGGGTCCACATCGGCTACCGATGTCACGGCATGGCCGGCACCGTCGACCAGGATGGCGTAGCCACGCTCCAGCGTCGCTTTCGGCGACATGGCCCGCACCCGGGCGAGGGTGTGCTCGACCGCAGTCGACTCGTGATTGATCCGGCTCGTGATCGCGCGCAGTGCACGGTGCCGAAGCCCGTCGATCTGGTCGTAGCGCAGGTCGAAGCTGGCCGTCGGGTCTGACAGCACGGGCCGCGACCTGATCGACGTCAGGAACTCCTGCTGCCGGTTGATGATGGTGGCCATTGCTTGACGGAGCCGTCGGATCGACTGCTCGATCCGATCCGACTCCTCCCTCACATCCGGTACCACCCGCTTGGCCGCATCGGTCGGGGTGGAGGCCCGAGAGTCGGCAACCAGGTCCAGGATGGGGTTGTCCGTCTCGTGACCGATGGCGCTCACCACCGGGGTCGTGCAGGCGAAGACAGCCCGGATCAGGCCCTCATCGGAGAACGGCAACAGATCCTCCAGGGAGCCGCCGCCGCGGGCGACCACAATGACGTCCACCTCCGCGATGGCGTCCAGCTGCTTCAGCGCTCCGACGAGCTGCTCACAGGCCTGAGTGCCCTGGACCAGGGCGTGCCGAATCTCCATCCGTACCGCCGGCCACCGGCGGCGGGTGTTCTCCACCACATCGCGCTCCGCCGCGCTGCCGGCCGCTGTCACCAACCCCACCACTCGCGGCAGGAACGGCAACCGACGCTTACGTACCGGGTCGAAGAGTCCTTCGGCCTGCAGCATCCGCTTGGTCTGCTCCAGCCGTGCCAGCAACTGGCCTTCGCCCACCGGCTTGATGGCATCGCAGTAGAAGGAGAAGCGACCAGAGGTCTCGTAGTAGGACGGCTTCAACCGGGCGACCACGGTAGCGCCCTCGGTCAGTGGCCCGGCGGAGTCCAGAGTGGTCGGTGTCACCGTCACACTGGCCGAGACGTTGGCAATCTTGTCCCGCAGGGTGAGGAAGATCGTCTTGCTGCCCGAGCGCCGATTGATCTCGATCAGCTGTCCCTCGACCCAGATCTGGCTGAGGCGCTCCACCCAGCCCTTCACCGCGTGGGCCACCACCCGCAGTGGCTGCGGGTTCTCCGGCGATGACTCGATCGGCATGCCGGCAAGCGTACGGGGAGCCGCCGACATCGCAGCGGACCGTGCAGGCAGCCGGACGCCCACAACGCTCGGCTGGGTGGTCAGGCGCGGCGCCACCTAGACTGAAGCCCATGACGAGTACCCCCCAGACCGAGACTCCGGCCACCAAACGGGTCGTGGTGGCCGCACCGCGCGGATACTGCGCCGGTGTGGACCGAGCGGTGGTCACGGTGGAGAAAGCGCTGGATCGGTACGGGGCACCCGTCTACGTACGCAAGCAGATCGTGCACAACCGGCACGTCGTGGAGGACCTGGAGGAGCGCGGCGCCATCTTCGTCGAGGAGCTGAGTGAAATCCCTGAGGGCGCCACCGTGGTGTTCTCGGCCCACGGCGTCTCACCGGCCGTCCATGCCGAGGCCGAACAGCGCAGCCTGAAGACGATCGACGCCACCTGCCCACTGGTCACCAAGGTGCACCACGAGGCCCGCCGGTTCGCCCGCGACAATCTCGACATCCTGCTGATCGGCCACATCGGCCATGAAGAGGTGGAGGGTACGACCGGTGAGGCTCCGGACAACATCACGGTCGTGCAGTCACCCGACGACGTCGCTGGTGTTGAGGTCCGGGACCCGGCGAGGGTTGCCTGGTTGAGCCAGACCACACTGAGCGTGGACGAAACCCTGCAGACGGTGGACAAGCTTCGGGAGAAGTTCCCGCTGCTGATGAACCCGCCGAGCGGCGACATCTGCTACGCGACCCAGAACCGGCAGCTCGCAGTGAAACAGATCGCTGCCCAGGCGGACCTGGTGATCGTGGTCGGATCGGCCAACTCCTCCAACTCGGTCCGGCTGGTCGAGGTGGCACTGGAAGCGGGCGCCAAGTCCGCATACCGGGTGGACAACGCCGGCGAGATCGACCTGGCCTGGCTGGAGGGTGCGGACAGCATCGGCGTGACCAGCGGCGCCTCCGTACCGGACGACCTCGTGCAGGCCGTGCTGGAGTTCCTGGTCAGCCGGGGCTACCCAGTGGCCACCGAGGAGCGGTTGACCGAGGAGTCCTTGGTCTTCGCGTTGCCCCCAGAGCTGCGCAAGGACCTGCGCGCCAGCGCTGTCACGGACTGAGTGCAGGGGCCGGGCAATACCCGGCTTTGGGCGGCTAGCTGTGCGGCGCGGCCAGCCCTTTGACGTCTGAGTCAGGTGCCAGTCCTGCGACCACGAGGGGGGTCGTCCGTACCGGTGTCCTCCAGCAGCTCCAGAAGGTCCGGTTCTGCGCGGACCAGCTCGTTTGCCTCCGGGATGTCACTGGCTGACCGTGACCGGCGAGCGCCGCGGCCCACCAAAGGCTCCACCTTGACCGCGTCATCGACGAGCTCCGGTGCCTGGATCTGACGGACCGAATCGTCCACCGAGGTGAGCGCCAGCAGCTCCTTCTCGCTCACCTTCAGGTCGCGGAACTTCCGCGCCCGCACCAGCACAGTCCCCTCCACGGTGGCGACCGTCTCGTTGTAGGCGTTCACCGACGTCCGCAGCGCCCGCCCCAGCTTGTCGAAGCGGTTGCCCATCAACCCGAGCTTGTCGTGCAGGTCGCGACCGAGCTTGAACACCTCGGCGGCGCTCTCGGCCAAAGCAGCCTGCTTCCACCCGTACGCAACCGCGCGCAGCATCCCGATCAGCGTGGTCGGCGTGGCCAGCACCACGTCGCGGCTCGCCGCGTACTCGTACAGGTTGGGCACCTGGTCGAGCGCGGCGGAGAAGAAGGTCTCGTTAGGCAGGAACAACACCACGAACTCTGGGGTCTCCGCAGCCTTCCAGTACTGCTTGGACGACAGCTGGTCGACGTGGTTCTTCACGTTCTTGGCGTAGTTGGCCAGGTACTGGCTCTTGGACGGCTCGTCCTCGGTCTCGGCCGCATCCAGAAAGGCACTCAATGGCACCTTGGAGTCGACGAAGATGTGCTTGCCCTCGGCCAGGTTGACCTTCATGTCCGGTCGCACCGTCACACCGTCGGCCTTGGTCGTGTACTGCAGTTCGAAGTCACAGCGCTCCACCATCCCGGAGATCTCGGCCACCCGCTTGAGCTGCGTCTCTCCCCATGAGCCACGGATCTGCGGCTTGCGCAAAGCCGTCACCAGAGCTGCGGTCTCGCGCCGCAGCGTCTCCCCGGTCTGCTGCACCGCGCGAACCTGAGCCCGGAGGTCGGTGGCCATCTCGACGCGCTCCTTTTCCACGTCGGTCAGCCGCAGGTTGAACCGGTCCAGACTCTCCCGCACCGGGGTCATCAGCTGTTCGGTGGCGCGCAGCCGAGCCTCGGCGTTGGCATCAGCCGTCTTGCCCTGTTTCTCGATCGTCTCGGTCGACAACACCCGGAACTGGTTCAGCATGGACTCCCGGTCTGCGGCCAGCTCCTTCGCTCGAGCCATCGCTGCGTCGCGTTCGGCGAGGGCACGCGCGACCTCGGCGCCCACGGTGGCCGCCTCAGCCTGCGCGGTGGCTGTGTCCGCTCGTGCCTCGGCCACGTCTGCGCGAGCCTGCGCTGAGGTGCTGCGCTCCTGCGCCACCTCGCTGCGAGCCTGCGCCGCCTCCGCCCGTGCCTGCGCCGCAGATGTCTGCGCGTTCGCCAGTTCTGCCCGGGCCTGAGCCAGGTGGCTGTCGGACCGCGCGTTCTCGGTGTCCGAACGCGCCGCAGCAAGCATCCGGCTCAACCCGGCTCCGAGCAGCAACCCCACAGCGAGGCCCGCGCAGAGCATGACGAGCAGTTGGAGATCCATGCCTTGATCTTCACCCGGGCCACTGACAGTTCAGCGCTGACACACCGCGGGGTGCCGGGATCCAGGAAGAGCTCTATCGGCCGCGGCCCTTTGCTGAGCGCCCCGTCACTGAGCGTCCCGTCAATGGGTGCCCCGTCACTGGGCGCACTACCGCTGGGCGCCTACTGGTTGGGCGGGCCGTCTTCGACGAGCGGCGTTGCATTGCTGGACGGCGGGTCCTCGCGGTCAGCTGAGCTTGCCTGCGCCGTGATCGGGAGACGTGAGCGACGACGAGTCCGATCGTTGCGGCCACAGCACCGGCGGCTGCACCGATCGTGGCCCGCGGATTGGCCTTCAGCTGGCTCACCAGATTGCCGGCGGAGAGGCTGGCCTGCTCTCTCACCCTGGTGAACGTGGTTTGCGCCTGCGTCGCGGCGTCGTTGACCTTGGTTCGGGCCTGTTCCTTGGCGTCGTTGACCTTGCTTTTGGCCTGCTTGGAGACGTTCAGCTTCTCCTCCAGGGCCTCGATCGTTTCGCCGAGCCGCTCACGGGTCTCAGCAATGTCAGCCTCCAGCTCCTCCTTGGTGGCGTCCTTGGGTGGTTCAGGCGTCGAATTGGTCATCGGCGTGCACTGTCCTTGATCTCGTTGATGTCGCGTTTGATGTTCTCAACCGCTCGGTCCGGGGTCGGGGGTGCCGCCTGCTGCAGCTTCTGCTTCCCCATCAGCCCGGCGACGCCGGCAACGGCGAACAGCACCACGGTGATGATCAGTGCTGCAACCCAAGCCGGGAGAAACAAACTGAGCACCAGAATCAGGGTCGCGATCAAGGCACCGACTCCATAGAGCGCGATGACACCAGCCGCGCTCAGAATGCCCGCCCCAGCGCCGAATCCCTTGGCCTTCTCTGTGATCTCGGTACGGGCCAGCTGGAGTTCGGAGCGAATCAACCGGGTCGAGTCCTCAGACAGCTGCCGCACCAAGGTGGCCAGCGATGTGTCGTCGGGCTCCGGCGGGGAAGGGTGCGTGGGAATGTGGGCCATGAGATACCTCGTTCGGCGTCGGGTAGGCGGGGCTGGGAGTCAGTTACCCGGCCAGGCGCCCGTAACCCGCTCGAAGACGCGGGCACCGGTGCGGTCGATAACCGCCTTGACCGAGGCGAAAATCGCGCCCTGGATAGCGGCCGCTAGGACTACCTGCCCCATTGGGTACTCCGACTGCAGGGCGTCGGGAGCATCCTCCTCGTTCGCCACGCGTTTCCACACCTGCTTGAACAGCGCGCTGGCGATGGCACCCGCCGCGAGCCCGGCCCCGAGGCCGACTGGCCGATACACTGCCTTTGCCACCTTGCTCATCAGTTCTCCCATTCGTACGCGGGCACCAGGCCGCGGTTCAAGATCATCGGACTCGACCTCAGCGCAACCGCTTCGGCGGTTTACACGATAAACAGTAGTCGAGGGAGTCGGTGGCGTTGAGGCCGGCCGCTGCCGGTTGCGGGCGGGATAGTTTGGAACCCATGTCTGCTGCTGTTGACCACCTAAACGATCTAGCCGACTACATCCGCGCCTCTCCCTCCTCGTTCCACGCCGCAGCAGAGGGCGCCCGTCGGCTGCGGGCGGCCGGCTTCACCGAGCAGGACGAGAGTCAGCCGTGGCGCCCGGAGCCAGGAGGGCACTTCCTGGTTCGCGACGGGGCTCTGGTGGCCTGGCGGCTGCCTGCGCACGCGGCACCGACGACGCCTTTCCGGATCGTCGGCTCCCACACCGATTCACCGACATTTTCGTTGAAGCCCAATCCCGACCTCGGCAGGTTGGGCTGGCAGCAGCTGGGGGTCGAGGTTTACGGGGGGCCGCTGCTCAACTCCTGGCTCGACCGTGAGCTGGGGCTGGCCGGCCGCCTGGTCCTCGACGATGGGGTGGAGGTGCTGGTCCAGACCGGCCCGATCATGCGGATCCCTCAGCTGGCCATCCACCTGGACCGGATGGTCAACGAAGAGGGGGTGAAGCTGGACAAGCAGCAGCACACCGCGCCCATCTGGAGCGTGTCCCGACCAGACCTCAACGTGGTCGACTATCTAGCCGAGCTGACCAGCCACCCGGGCGGCGCCATCGCCGGCTACGACCTCCGTGCCTTCGACACCGCGGCGCCTGCTGTCTTCGGGCCGAACCAGGAGTTCTTTGCGTCGGCCAGACTGGACAACCTGAGTAGCGTGCACGCCAGCGTCGCTGCCCTGATCGAAGCCGAGGACAGCGAACACATCGCCGTGGTGGCTGCCTTCGACCACGAGGAGATCGGCAGCGGATCGCGCTCCGGTGCGGCGGGCCCGATCCTGGCGGACGTGCTGACCCGAATCATGACCTCGCTGGGGGCATCGGTCGACGAGCAGCATCGGGTGCTGGCGGGTTCGTACTGCCTCTCCGCCGACGCCGGCCACGCCGTGCACCCCAACTATGCCGGACGGCACGATCCCGCGAACCAACCGCTGCTCAACGGTGGCCCGCTGCTCAAGATCAACGCCAACCAGCGTTACGCCACCGATGCGCGCGGCGCGGCGCTGTGGCGCCGGGCATGCCGCCAGGCTGGAGTGTCAACCCAGGAGTTCGTCTCCAACAACGCGGTGCCGTTC
>CADCUO010000237.1 GCA_902805915.1 uncultured Propionibacteriaceae bacterium
GATGATTCAAACGGGCATTACGGTGGGACATGAAGACCTCCGGTTGGTGAAGACGTGAACATCTCCACCGCACCCGGAGGTCTTCCTCATGTCAACGACCCGAAGCCCTCGTGTCACCAACGTCCCCGCCGAGTACACCTAGCGGTTGCGGTCCGGACGGGGCGACACGCCTTGGCGGCCAACCGGGCCCAGCTGCAGACCATCGTCGACGAGATGGCCCCCGGGCTGACCGAACGCCGCGGCATCGGCGCGGTCACCGCCGCTCAAGCCATCGTCTCGTACTCCCACCCCGGACGGTGCCGCAACGACGCCGCGTTCGCCGCGCTGTCGGGCACCAGCCCTTTGGAGGCCAGCAGCGGCAAGACAGTACGGCACCGGCTCAACCGCGGCGGCGACCGAGCCCTGAACTGCGCGATCCACACCATCGCCCTGACCCGCATGCGATGCTGCCCAACGACCAAGGAGTACGTCGCCCGTCGCACCGCCGAGGGCAAGTCCAGCCGTGAAATCCAGCGGTGCCTCAAGCGCTACATCGCCCGAGCTCTACCGCGCTCTCAACGCCAGCACTACGTCCGACGCTCAAACCCCGACTACTCCGGCGGCCACTTGACAAACATAGAAGCGTCAGAAGGTTGGGAGTTCGAATCTCTCCGGGTGCGCAACCAGAACTCCTAGCCAATGCCAGATTGTCCGTCTGGCGTCCTTCCGCAGCTAGCGCGGTGACAGCAGTAATTACAAAGCGGTCTCATTCGGGACCGCCGAGGAAGCGATCCATAGCTTCCGCAGCGTCGCGCAGCGCAGTCGGCATGGCGTGCGAGTACAGGTCGGTGGTAATCGACAGCTGCGAGTGACCAAGCACATCCATGACCACGCGAGCCGGCACCCCTTGGGCCAGCAGCCGCGAGGCGCACGTGTGACGCACGTCGTGAAACCGCACCCGTCGGACCCCCGACTTCGCCATCAGGCCCTCAAACAAGCGCGAACAGGTTCCTGCTCGATCACCCACAGCAAGCTGTGACTAAACCAGCTGCGACGTCGAACACGTGAAATAAGGAGTCTCGTCAGAGCCCGCGGTCCGCCTCGAGCAAGCGAAGCCACACCTCGCTAACCGTCGGAAACGCGGGGACCGCATGCCATAGCGTTTCGATCGGGACTCTGCCGACGACCGCGATCGTTGCCGCGTGCAGCATCTCGCCTACGTTGGGGCCCACAAACGTCGCGCCGATCACCACTCGTTCCTGCTGGTCGATCACCAGCTGAGCGCGACCGGACACATCGCCGCCTAGCAGCGCTCCGCCCGCCACGGTCGCAATGTCGTAGCTCACCGTCTTGACCTCGATTCCCGCGTCGCGAGCCTGCTGCTCGGTACGGCCAACCGCTGCGACCTCGGGGTCGGTGAACATCACCTGCGGGACAGCAGTGTGGTCGGCCCAAGCCGACCGCTGCTTGCCCGCGATGATGTCACCGACGAGCCGGGCTTGGTACTTCCCCTGATGGGTGAGCAGCGCACGGCCGTTGACGTCGCCGGCGGCGTACAGCCAACCCCCGGCGACAGCGGTCACCCGCAGCTGATCATCGACCCGCAGCGGACCTCCGGGTGATAGCCCAATCGTCTGGAGCCCGAGGTCGTCGGTGTTGGACGTGCGTCCCGCCGCGACCAGCAACTCGTCGCCGACGAGCTCGGTGCCGTCATCCAGCCGGAGGATGACGGGCCCGTCATCGCCGCTCCGAGCAGCATGCTCCACCGTCCTCCCGGTCAGCACCTGGATCCCCTCGGCAACGAGCGCGTCGGCGAGCAGCTCGCCGGCCCACGGTTCGAACCCTCTGACAAGGTGGCTGGAGCGCTGGATGATCGTGACCTGCTGCGCACCAAGGCGCCGGTACGCTTGCGCCATCTCACAGCCGGAGACCCCGCCGCCGAGTACCAACAGTCGGCGCGGCACGTCCTTGGCGTTCGTGACGTCGCGGTTATCCCAGGTTCGGATGTCCCGCAGGCCCTCCACTGCAGGGGTGGAGGCCCGCGATCCGGTGGCGACGACCACTGCCCTCCGAGCGAACAGTCGCAGCACCGACCCGGCAGCAGTCGTCACCGTCACCTCCCGCTCCCCGGCCAGCCGTCCTTCGCCGCGAATCAGATCGGCGTCGATGGTGAGGAGCCATTCCGCCTGGGAAGCGTCATCGAGATTAGAGATGAAACTGTCGCGACGAGCCAGCACGGCGGCCGCGTCGACGTCACCGGTGACCGCCTGCGCGGCGCCGGGCAACCGTCGAGCTGCTGCCAGCGCGTGCGTTGGGCCGAGGAGGGCTTTGCTAGGCATACAGGCCCAGTACGAGCACTCCCCGCCGACCAGCTCCCGTTCAACAACGACGACGGAGAGCCCGTTGTCCCTTGCGTACCAAGCGACGTTCGTGCCCGTCGACCCGGCACCCAGCACAATGACGTCGTACGTGTCAGTCATCGCGCCGCTCTCATAGCGAGGGCGCGGCCGGGAGGTCGAGGTCGGTGCGGACCAGGTGGTTGAAGTAGTTGGTGAACAGGTTGAGCGCCACCACCGCTGAGGTTTCCGTCAGCTCGACGTCGCTCCAGCCGGCGTCGAGCGCTGCCTGCCAGGTGCTGTCGTCGACGTTTCCCACGCTGCCGGTCTGCTCACGCACCACGGCTAGCAGGGCGGCGAGCTTAGGATCGGCCTCGACCCCACGCCGGATGTCGACGGTCTGTTGCTCGCTGAGGCCGGCAGCCTTACCACCGGCGGTGTGCGCCGCCTGGCAGTACGAGCACTCGTCCACTGTCGCTACCGCAAGGGCGATGGCCTCGCGGGTCAAGCGGTCGAAGTGGGTGTGCTCTTCCAGCACCCGTTGAATCGCGGCGTAGGACTCGAGCACGGCAGGTGCGTGTGCCATCGCGCCGTGGATGTTCAGAACTTCGCCGAACTTGGCCTCGAGAGCCTTTAGGGTGTCGCGGCTGCCTTCAGGGGCGGAGGAGACAGTGTGGACGGGAGTGCGGGTCATCATGACCTTTCGTTCGCTTCAAAAATAGAGGTTGAACACACCTACCATGCCCTTCGCTGAGCAGCAGCCCGGCCAGATTGTCGCCCAGGATGCAAAGCCTCACCGAGGACGCCTACGGCAGCGGTTCGCTGCCCATGACGGCGCGCAGACCGTCCGCGTCACGGATGACGGTATGGCCGTAGAGGGACTCGACCAGACCGCGCCGCTTGAGGTCGCCGACAACCCGGGTGATTGACTGACGCCGCGCCCCGAGCAGGTGCGCGATCGTCGCATGGCTCAACTTGACGATCCACTCACCCGTGAATCCGTCCTCGGCAAGGTCGAGCAGCAGGTAGGCCACCTGCCCGGCCAGCGGTTTAGAGGTGACCACGACCAGCCGTCGTCGGTCGTTTTCCAGCCTGCGGGCGATAGATGCCATCCGGCGCAACGCGAGA
>CADCUO010000238.1 GCA_902805915.1 uncultured Propionibacteriaceae bacterium
GGTCCCACTGGACTAATGCACTGGTGCCCAGCACAACCACTGCTGCGAGGCCCGCCACAACCGTGCCGCCCAATGCGATTGCGGCGCGACGCCGGGCGTCGGAGGTGGCCGTGAGGATGGCGAGGGCGATGGTAGAGGCACCGGTCGCAAGTATCCACAGCACGGCCGTCCATCGATGCCAGGCCGTCCATGCGGTCCCGCCACCGAGGGTGGGGTCGTCCCAGGCCTGCGCACCGGACGGCACGTAGGTGAAAGACAGCACGACGGCGAGTACGAGCGTGAGCACGCCAAGCACCGCAGCGGCACTGGTCAGGACGGCGGCGGCGCGATGGGCGGTCATCATTGGCACCCAAGCATGCCAGCCGATCCAACCCGACACTGGGCCCTGCCGGCTCGACCCCTCGCTTGTGTCGTGGTTCTCCGCCCGTATTGCCGGCTCGTCAGCTCCTGCGCTGTGGCGCGAGTGGATGATCGGAGCGGGCGCCCGAGAGGCACCGAGGGAGCGCACCGCTGCGGCGGGCGCCGGCTACCGGCACATCTCCTGCGCCTCCAACCGGCGTTCAGGGACACGGCACGTGGCGGCGGCGCAGCCGGACCAGCGGCACCATGGGGGCCGTGACTGGTCGGCCGCATGAAGGGTGTGGCTCAGTCGATGAGTCTGTCCAACAACTCGAAGGTCGGGTACGGCTGGTCGTGATCGCCGAAGTGTCCATCGTGGCGGATGACCTGGGTGCCGCCCACCTGATCGAACATCGCGCGACCTTGCCGGTCGTCGCAGCCGTACGGGTCGTTCGGCGAGTTGATGAAGTACAGGTCGCGGACGTGCGACTTGATCGCGCCCCAGTCGTAGTCGGATTGCAGGACCGGCTCGTCGTTGGTCCCGGGCGGCGTGTAGTACCCAGCAACGAGCAGGGCTTGGGCCACGGTGACGTCGACGCGCTCGAGGAGCGCGAGCAGTAGCGCAGCGCCCCCTGAGTGCCCGATCAGCACTGTGTCGTGATCGAAAGTGTGATCGGCTAGAACCTCTGCCACGGTCGTGGTGACAGGTTCGAGGTTCAGGCCGGGATAGTGCGGCGCATCCACGTCATAGCCGCGCTCGATCAGCCGGCCGCGCAGCCAAGGCAGCCAAACAACCTCAGGCGTCGCGCCGGTCCCATGGAAGATGATCGCGTTTCGACTCACAGAATCATCCTCGCAGGTCCGCCCGACAACTGACCGGTCGCAGGTGCGCCACCAAAGTGCCGGTCGAGGTCCCCGGACGTGGCCGGCTCTCCAGTTCCGGCGCCGCTCGTGGTCGGGCGATCGGCGCGGGTGCCCATGCGGCACCCGGGGCGGAGGGCCGCTGGTTCGAGGCCGACTACCGGCACGTAGAAGCGGGGCAGGGAAGCCTCTCTACGAGCAGCAGCGGCACTTCCGAGCCTCCACGCGTCGTCGAGGCGCATAGGGTCCATCTCTGGGTGCCAGCAGCTGTCCGGCGCGAGGGGCTGCAGAACGGAGCGAGGGTGGGGAGCATGGTCATTGCCACCTTCGGGTTCGTCGACCTTGCTGGCTTCACGGCCCTCACCGAAGCGCACGGTGACGCTGAGGCCGTCGACATGTTGGTGCGTTTCGAGGCCACAACCAAGGCGTCGCTGGGCCATAGCGGCCGTCTGGTGAAGACGATCGGTGATGCGGTCATGCTCGCCTTCGATGAGCCGACCGCAGCGGTGACCGCCGTCGTCGCCTTGTTCGAGGCGATGCAGGGCACCGATCTTCCCGTTGCACGTTGTGGCCTGCATCATGGCGCAGCCGTCGAGCGTAACGGCGACTACTTCGGTGCTGCGGTGAACCTTGCAGCACGGATCGCAGCACAGGCGCACGGGGGGCAGGTTGTTGCCACCTCGGCCGTGGCCGAAGCTGCTCGGGGGGCCGGCGTACCCGTGGCTGATCTCGGGTGCTTCGACTTGCGCAACATCGCAGAGCCGGTCGAGTTGTTCCACCTGCAGATCCGCAGCGATGTGGACGCGACGGCCATCGACCCCGTGTGCCGCATGCGAGTGTCACCTGTCTCCGCTGCTGGACGGCTTCGCCACGGTGGCCGGTATTACTGGTTCTGCAGTCTCCGGTGCGCCAGCATCTTCACGGCGGATCCCGAGAGGGTGGTAGCGGGACCCACTCGGTGAAGCCGAGTGCGCACAGAATGCCGGCTCCCCAGCTCGGGCGCCGCTCGCGAGCGGATGATCGGAGCGGCCGCCCACGTGAGGCAGCCGAGGCGGAAGGCCGCCGGCTCGACGCCGCCTACCGGCACTTCGGCGCGCGCTCCACCCGGCGATCGCCACAGCCGCACGCAACGACCCTGTGAGTCAGGTGGCAGTTGTCGCCACTGCGATCCGGTATCCGCCGTCGAACGCGTCTTGCTCCCGCAGTCGGCCGTACTGATGATCCCAATCACCGGATTCCAGGGAGGTACGAAGCCGACTGGTCCCATCCTGCCGGTCCTGATCGGACAACATCGCCAGCCATGACATCCCGGCTTGGACGTCGGGCTCCAGATACGCCTCGGGGCGCGCCCAGAACGCCACACCGAAGCCATCGACACAGTCTCGGGGTACGGGCACTGGCGTGACATCGATGACGTCCAAGAGTTCTCGAAGGAACTGCTCCCCCGGGGGAGCAGTCTCCGTGGGCAGCGAGCGCGCGGAAGGGAAATAGTCGAGCGCCCAGAAGCTGTGCGTCACGTGTTGCTCAAAGAAGAAGACAACCTGTCGGTCAGAGACGCGAGCCATCTCCCGAAGCCCCGCCGCTGGATCGGTCCAGTGATGGATGGTGAGCACAGCCAATGACGTGTCGAACGTCTTGTCGGCGAACGGCAGCGACTCCGCGATGCTCCTGACTGCGGGCGCTCGCTCCCTCGTCCGATGCCGCAGCATCTCCGCCGATGGTTCCACCGCCACCACGGGCCGGTCGCGGGGTTCGTAGTTCCCGGAACCAGCGCCGACGTTGAGCGTCCACCCGGGCCCGACGGCGGCGAGGATCGCTGCGGCGATGCGAGGATCTTCGCGGCGCGTCCTCGAGTAGGAGCAACCGATCTCATCGTACCTATCGCCAGCGGTTCCCATCGGTCTCAGCATTGCAGGCGACGTGTCGGCATTTGGTGGAGTGACGCCTCGATGGTCCTGTGACCGGCGAGCCTCAGCCGCCGATGATGGTGGCCCTAGGGGCCTGCGGCTTGGGCACGGAGAACGTGCTACTGGGTCACGTCTCCGCCGGCCCCGGCGGCGTGTCCCTGGGGAGCGGCTGCTGGAAGAACCTCCACGCCGACGCCGAGCTTGTCGACGGTCAGATCATCGTGAGGTCGATGACGGCGAGCGGCAGGATCACTCATGAGCTGGCTCCCGGAGTCCTGAACCCTGCACAGATCGCCGGCTCGTCGGCAGCGTTGCCGCTCACGAGTGGATGATCGGAGCTCCTGCGGGGAGGTGGGCCAAGAGCTCGAGCCGCCGGTCGGAGCAAGCGCCCATGTCTGCGCTCCACTGGATATTTGAAACGGCGGGGCGAGCGGCCGAGGCGCCAGGCCGCCGGCCTCCCGAAGCCACTACTGACGAGGCGCAGAAAGAGGGGCCGGCGCTCCGGGAGACAGTCCACCGTTGCACGATCTTCTCATTGCGGACGTCTCCAGGAACATCTACGCTGCGTGGTCATGTCACTACGACGCGCACTCAGGGGTCATGCTCGACGGAGGACTGGCTGCCTGGCGGTGATCGTCTTGGCTGCCACGTTGTCCTCCGCGACGGGAACGGCTGGCGCCGACGACGGTGGAGAGTTCTCTGGGTGGGACACCACCCAGGTCAGGGTCCACACGAACGACATCGCCTACGACGCCACCCGCGACGTGCTCTACGCGTCGGCCGCGAGCCGTGACGCCCAGTACGGCAACAAGGTCGTGGCGGTGGACCCACGGTCAGGGGCGATCCTGGCCTCGGTCTGGGTTGGTAGTCAGCCCGGAGCCCTGGCTGTGTCGTCCGATGGGTCGGTCCTGTACGTGAGTCTGGATTGGGCGAGCCAGATCGCCAGGGTCAACCTCGAGACCTTCGAGTTGATGGACCTGTGGACGCTGCCTGCGGGGAGTGAGCCCCGGCCAGATCTCTTCGCCGAGGACATCGAGGTACAGCCCGGCAACCCGGACGTGATCGTGGTCGTGCTGGCGGCTCCAGCGATCACCCCTCGAAGCCGCGGCGTCGCCGTCTTCGACGGTGGAACGCTGCGGCCGGTGGTGACGATGGGCGAGGGTTACGCTGCCCACAGCATCACCTTCGGTGCCGACGACGCGACCGTGTACGGCTTCAACAACGAGTGGGCCAGCGCCGAACTGACGACCATGAGGCTGGCCCACGACGGCCTCCACTTCGTCACCGCCGATTTCGGCCTCGGCTGGGGCTACGGCGAGGAGATCGAGTTCTCTGACGGCCGCATCTACAACTCGAACGGAAACGTGGTCGACCCGGTTCAGAAGACCTTGGTTGGCAGGTACGGCGTGACGGACGCAGTCGAACCGTCCCCGGCCAACAACCGCACCTACACCCTCACCGGAACGACGTTGCAGGCGTTCCACCGGACCGACTTCACCCTCATGGACACCTTCAAGTTGCCGACGTCCGAGCGCGACTCCTTCTTCCGGGACTTCACGAAGCTCGAGTCGACAGGTAGTGGACTTGCCGCCATCAATGAGGAGGGCCAGCTGGTCGTTCTCGGTCCCGCCGTTACCCCTCGCTTCAGCGACGTCGTAGGCGACGTCCACGCCATGGCCATCGACCTGGTCGCCCAGTTCGGGATCGTCACGGGCTACCCGGACCGCACCTACCGCCCTGGTCAGGTCGTCACGAGGGGACAGATGGCCAGCTTCCTCGCTCGTGCACTCGATCTCCACCGATACGAGGGGGCCCCGCTGTTCACCGACATCGCCGGGAACGTCCATGAACCTGCCATCGGGGCCGTCGCCCAGGCCGGCATCGCTGTTGGGATGAGCGACGGCACATTCCGGCCCCAACAAGCGGTCACCCGCGAGCAGATGGCCACCTTCCTCACACGGGCGCTCAAGCTCGGGACCAACGTGCCGCCGGCGCCGTTCCCCGACGCCACCGGGCCCCATGCGCCGGGCATCGCCGCCGTCTACGCAAGAGGCATCGCTCAAGGCCTGACCGACGGCACCTTCGGTGCTTCCCGGCCGGTCACCCGAGGCCAGATGGCGACGTTCCTCGCAAACGGCCTCTACCTCTGGTGGAGGTGGCTGTCATGAAGCGGGAGCAACGGCACGCCGTCATCCGGTGACAACCTGACCTATGGGACGTGCCTGGGCTGAGGGCTGTCTCATCGGCCCGGCGTTCGGGCTCGTGTGGCTCTTCGGCCTCATCGTGCTGTACGCCTTCGCTGTGGGCGAAGTTCATGACCCGACGAGAGAGCCCACATCGACAAGCGTGCGCCTCTCGGTCTTGCTTTGGTGGCGCTTCGGATCTGAGGGGGGACTGAGGGATCCCGGGCGCGGCACAGGGGCCCTGCGAATCTGACGGTTCTCTACGCCAACAGATTCGAGAGCCCCTGTGGAAGTGGACCCTACGCGCGTCTGTGAGCTGCTCGTCGGACTCGGCGACGTGACCGTGCTCGGAGCGGAAGACGACCCGGGTGGGCCGGTCCGGGTGCACGTCGAGACCCGCAGCCCGAGACCGCCGTGCCCGGGGTGCGGCGGAGCGGCGTGGGTGAAGGACCGGCGCCGAGTCGAGCTCGTCGACCTCGCCGCCTTCGGTCGACCGGCCCGGTTGGTGTGGCACAAGCGCCGGTGGACCTGCCCGGCGCCGGGCTGTGCGACGGTGTCGTTCACCGAGACGGCGCCACGGATCGCTGCTGCCCGGCTGGTGATGTCCGACCGGGCGGGCCGGTGGGTGACCGAGCAGGTCGGTCGGCGTGGTCGCCCCGTGA
>CADCUO010000239.1 GCA_902805915.1 uncultured Propionibacteriaceae bacterium
CAGCCGATGCGCGCCGAACCGGTCAGCCAGTACGCCCATGATCGGAATGAAGACGAGCATCGCGATCGACTGGGCTGAGATCACCACACCACGTAACCAGTCCGACGTGCCGAGCTGCAGTTCCATGTAGATCGGCAGGTAGGCCAACCTAATGGTGTCGCCACTCATCGCCAGGACGCTCAGGCTGAGGAACGTCACCAGGGGCCAAAGGCTCGAGGGGCGCAACGCGTTCCCGCCGGCCACGCCGTCCAGGGGAACGACTCGTTCGGGCACCGCCCGGGTGACGGTCTGCCCAATCAGTGGCACTGCCTGCAGCAGGGTGCACACACCCGAGGCGACGAGCGTCACCCGAAGTCCGGCCACGCCGCCGAGCACGCTGCCCAGAAGCGGGCCGGTCATGAAGCCGAGACTGAAACCGAGCCTTACCGTGGACATCACCCGGTTGTCCGCGCCGGTAGGAACATGTGTGAGCTGGTCCCGCACGGCGGCGAAGATCAGTGAGCCCGTCGCCCCGGCGAACCCGAGCACCGTGAGGTTGACCACGAATGCCATCCACACCTCGGTGGTGAAAGCCATCCCGACCCATCCCACCAGGCCCACCACCGCACCGAGCTTGAACAACGACAGCCGGTCGGTCAGTCGGTCCGACCACCTCCCGACCAAGAATCCGAGGACCGGAGCGGCCAGGTTGGTAAGAAAGAACAAGCCGGCCACCGGCAACGATGCGTGCAGGTCCTGCACCAGAAAGAGCGACAGCTGGGGAATGGCGACCGACATCCCGAGGCCGGCGAAGAACAGGCTCACCGTCGCCCGCACGTACAGCGGCGAGTGCAGTACCAGACCGAGGGTCGAGCTCGACCTCGTCGTGGCGGCGGGCTCGGGCATTCCCTTACCGTAGTCGTCGGCACCGCGCTCTTGGCCGCCGCTCTACCTTGCGGGTTCCCCGCAGTGTTCGATGTGGCCGAGGCCTGGCTAGTTGAATTTCCGGGATGAAGGCTTCAGCGCCAGATGCTCAAAGTGATCGAGCGCATCTGCTCACTGAATCGAGCGCCGTCGCTGGCGTCGGCGAGCAATTGCCGTAGCTCGGCGTCGAATGCGCCAAACCGGCCGCCGAACAGGTGCGGCGCGGAGCTCGAGAGCGAGTACACCGACGCGGCGATCTCCTCGGAGGTCCGCTCGACCACCCGGCCCGGCACCTCGATCTTTTCCGGTCCTTCGAACCCGGCCCCTCGGTAGATGTCATCCTCGTCGCCCGGCGTGCCAAGGCGGCGAGCACGCCCCTGTCCCGCCCGCCGCTGCGGCCCGAGATAGCGCTGAACCAGTTCATCGATTCGCGCATGAGGAGGCCGCGCATAAGGGAGTTCTTGGTCGCTGTCAATTCCCTGGTGCGTCGTCGCGCCGACGTGTACGAGGGCTCCGCCGGCGACCAGCATGCTGCGCACCGCAGCCGCGACCCGGGGCCGGTCCATCCAGTGAAACGACTGCGCCAAGGTCACCACCTGAGGGTCGGGCAGACCGGCCGGGAGGTCCTCGGCGCGGAGATGACGCCAGGTCACATTCCGCACCTGCTGCTCGGCGGCCAGCCGCGACGCCTCGGCCAGCATGTCTGCGTCAGCGTCCACGCCGATGGCCTCCTTGACGTGCGGCGCGAGCAGCAGCGTCAAGGACCCCGGCCCGCAGCCGACATCAAGCAGAACCCCAGAGCCGTCCAGCGGCAGCGCCGCCACCAGCTCCTCAACGAGCCGCTGGGGATAGGCAACTCGGCCGACCGGGTAGTAGCGGGCGCTGCCGGCGTACAGCGACGGATCCCAGGTCCACCCCTGGTCCGGCCCCACCTCCGGCTCCTCCGGCGCCACCCAGTCATCCTCCAACAGGCCGGCACTCGGGTACCAGCGCCCTGAGCCTATTTCCACGCAGATCCTGCCGCAATTACCACCCGTTCATCGACATCCGCGCCGCACGGCGTCACAGCAAGTCGCTCCCCAAGGTGGACAAGGGGATGCGGAGACGGTGCCGAGTGCGGTAGGCAGGTGCTCTCAGCTGTCCCCGCTTCGGAAGGACCCTCGATGATGCCTGCCGCCCCAGCCCTGCGTCCCCGGTCCAACCCGCGAAGAGCAGGTGTGCTGGTTACCGCGGTACTGACGCTGTCCCTGCTCGGCGCTGGGCTCGCCGACACGGCGCCGGCAACGGCTGAGCCGGTTCGCCACACTGAGAAGAACCCGACCGCGGTCGGCTACGGTGGTGCAGTCGCCAGCGTCGACCCCGAGGCGACCGAAGCAGGCCTGCGGGTGCTCCGTGCCGGCGGTAACGCAGTCGATGCCGCGGTTGCCACCGCGGCTGCGCTTGGCGTCACCGAGCCCTACTCGGCTGGTATCGGCGGTGGCGGCTACTTCGTCTACTACGACGCCAAGACCCGCAAGGTCTCCACCCTCGATGGCCGCGAGACGGCACCCCGGTCGATGCCTCGGAATGCGTTCATCGACCCAGCCACCGGGAAGCCGTACCGTTTCACCCCGGAACTGGTCACCAGTGGAGTCTCCGTGGGCGTTCCGGGAACACCAGCCACGTGGGAGGCCGCCCTCAAGGAGTGGGGGACGCTTAACCTGGGGCAGGCCCTGCGACCTGCCATCCGGATCGCGCGCCGTGGGTTCGTGGTGGATGAGACCTTCCGCGACCAGACGCTGAGCAACAAGGTCCGTTTCGCGGCCATCACACCGACAGCAGAGCTCTTCCTCCCGGGCGGCGACGCGCCCGTCGTCGGCAGCATCTTCCGCAACCCGGACCTGGCCGCGACCTATCGGCTGCTGGCCCGCAGAGGCACATCGGTGCTCTACGACGGCCGGCTCGGTCGGGAGATCGTGACGACCGTTCAGAGCCCACCGAAGACAGCGACGACACAGCTGCCCGTGCCGCCCGGCTTCCTGCAGCGTTCGGACCTGGCTGACTACGAGGTGATCAAGCGGCGGCCCACCAAGATCAACTATCGGGGTCTCACCGTGTACGGGATGGCGCCCTCCTCGAGCGGCGGTTCCACCGTCGGTGAGGCGCTGAACATCCTGGAGCGGAAAAGGCTCTCGACAATGCCGACCGACCGGGCACTGCACTATTACCTGGACGCCAGCGCCCTGGCCTTCGCCGACCGTGCGGCCTATGTCGGAGATCCGGCTTTCGTCGACGTGCCGTTGCGGACGCTGCTCTCGGACCGGTTCGCCAAGACCAGGGCCTGCCAGATCGATCCTGACACCGCCCTGGTCACGCCGGCCCCGCCCGGGGACCTTGACGCCAGGGGGTGCGAGCAGCGACCAGTGAAGACGGTCAAGGACAAGGGCACGTCGACCACCCATCTGGTCACCTCCGACCGCTGGGGCAATGTGGTGTCCTACACGCTGACCATCGAGCAGACCGGCGGCAGCGGCATCGTCGTACCGGGACGCGGATTCCTGCTGAACAACGAGCTCACCGACTTCACGGCCGTCTGGGAAGCCAGCGATCCCAACCGGATCGAGGGCGGAAAGCGCCCCCGCAGCTCTATGTCTCCGACCATCGTCACGCGGCACCGCAAGCCTGTGCTGGCCCTAGGATCCCCCGGCGGATCGACGATCATCACCACCGTCCTGCAGACGCTGGTCAACCGGATCGATCTGGGCATGAGCCTGCCGGAGGCGGTGGCCGCGCCGCGGGCCGCCCACCGCAACAACCCGGCCGTGACTGCGGAGCCGGAGTTCATCAAGGCGTACGGCGCCCAGCTCACAC
>CADCUO010000240.1 GCA_902805915.1 uncultured Propionibacteriaceae bacterium
CGTACCCCGATGTCCTCGAGAAGGGGATCTTATGCAAGGGCGGTCGCCCGGCGTCGCTTTTTTAACTGCATGCTGGTCTGCGCGTTAGGGTGACCAACATGGCTCTTTACCCCGTTCTCGACGACCCAGTCGCGACCCCCGTCGGAGCGGTGAGTCGGCTGGTCGATGGCGGTGAGATGGACTGCGGAAGTGGGCTGCTGCTGCTGATCACCCGCGCCATGCGGCGACTGGGTGGCGGTGAGCTGCTCGCCATCCGCAGCGAGGAGGCCAGCGTCGACACCGACCTGCCGGTGTGGGCCGAGCTGGTGGGGCACGAGGTCGTCGACCGCTTGGCGGAGTCCTCCAGCGGGCCCTGGTGGTTCGCCGTGCGGAAGGTCGACCAGGGACTGCGGGACACGGTGTTCTCCTCGGGGTCGCGCACGCCGCTCGGCCAGCGTCTGTGGGTCTACACGAACTTCGACTGCAACCTCGCCTGCAGCTACTGCTGCGCGGAGTCCTCCCCGAAGGCCGCGTCCCGCCGGGTGACTGCCGATCTGCTGCGAGGCGTCGCCGCTGAGTTCAGCGCCATGGGAGGTCGCGAGCTGTTCTATACCGGCGGCGAACCGTTTCTGCACCCTGAGCTCGGCGACCTGGTCCAGGCCGGGGCCGGCCTGGAGCGGACGATCCTCACCAACGCGATGATCTTCGGCCGCGGGCGGCGCCGGGAGACCCTGGAGGCGATGGACCGGTCCGTCCTGCTGCAGGTCAGCCTGGACTCCGCCTCCCCGGAGCTGCACGACCGCCAGCGGGGCAAGGGCTCCTGGGCCCGAGCGGTGGACGGCATCGGGCTGGCGCGGTCGCTCGGCTTCCGCGTCCGGGTGGCGGCGACGCTCTACGAGGAGGACCCGGCTGGCGTCCGAGCCCTGCACGCCACGCTGGACGAACAGGGCATCGACCGCGAGGACCGCGTGATCCGGCCGGTCGCCCAGGAAGGCTTCGCTGACACCGGCGTGCACGTCTCGCTGGACACCTTGGAACCCGAGCCCACCATCACCGCAGACGGTGCCTGGTGGCACCCGGTCGCGGTCACCGACCCGCACCTCCGCATCGCCGACGCACCGCTCCCGCTGGCCGAGGTGTTCGGCGTCGTTCGCGACACGATGGCTGTGCAGGACGCGGCGGCCCGGTCCGGTCGCGAGGTGTTCCGCTGTGCGTGAGGTGCTGAGCCGGTTCCTGCGCTGGGTGGTGGCGCCGGCCATCGAGCCGGGCCTGCGCAGCCAGGCCGTGGTCTCCTGCGCGGTGCGCGTGCTGCTCGGGCTGTTCTGGGTGACCAACGTGGGGTGGAAGACGCCCCCCGACTTCGGCCAGTCCGAGAAGAGCGGGCTGTTCGTCTACACCTCCCACGCGGTGGAGAACCCGGTGTTCGCCCCCTACAGCTTCCTGGTCGAGAACGTCGTGCTACCTGCCTTCGTCGCGTTCGGGTGGGGCGTGCTGGTGGCCGAGACGCTCCTGGCCGTGATGCTCCTGACCGGCGCCTGGGTGCGGCTCGCCGCACTGTTGGGCATGGCGCAGTCGGTGGCCATCGGCCTCTCGGTCGCCGCCACGCCGAACGAGTGGCCCTGGGCGTACTGGCTGATGATCGCTGTCCACGCCCTGGTGCTGGTCAGCCCGGCGGGGCGCCTGCTGGGCGTGGACGGGGTCCGGGCCGGCGTGAGCCCCGCCCGCACTCTGGGCCGGGTGGCCGGGGTCCTCGCCGTGCTGGTCGGGGTGGTCACCGCCATCCGCGGGCTGGGTGACCCACTGAGCGGCCGCGGACCGACGCTGCAGGTCGCCCGCCTCGCGGTCAGCCTCGGCGAGTACAACCTGCTCGGTGGACTACTGCTGGTGCTGATCGGGGTGCTGGTGCTGGTGGCGTCGACCGGTAGCCGCCGGTCGGCCGCGCTGGTGGCTGCTGCGCTCGGCGTCGTCGCCGCGCTGCTCACCTACGTGCAGCTCGCAGCGCGCGGTGCGCCGCTGCTCGGTGGCACCCCCAGCTCAGCCGCCGTGTTCTTGGCCGCGGCCGCCGTCGCTGCTCTGCTCGCCCGAGCTTCGGGCCGGGCGCGCGAGGACGCAACGACCCCTCCGTCCCCCCGTCATCGGCAGGAAACCACATGAGGCTCTCCCGACGAACCCTGCTGGCCGGCACGGCCGGTCTCGTCACGCTGAGTGCCTGCGGCTCAGGTGGGGAGTCGACCGGCTCCGACCGCATGCTGGCGCTGTCCGCCATCCCCGACCAGGATCCCGAGAAGCTCAACCGGCTGTACCCGGCGGTCGCCGAGCGGATGGCCGAAGGCACCGGCCTCCAGGTGAGCTACCGCCCGGTCACCGACTACGCCGCAGTGGTCCGCGGGTTCGAGGTCGGGGACGTGCACCTGGCGTGGATGGGCGGCCTCACCGGTGTGCAGGCCCGCAGTCGCGTGCCGGGGGCGCTGGCCATCGCCCAGCGCGACATCGACGCCGACTTCCACAGCCTGTTCATCGCCAACCGGTCTTCCGGCCTGAAGCCCTTCCGTGAGGTGGCTGGCTTGAAGGCGCTGGCGGGGCACACCCTGACCTACGGCAGCGAGACGTCGACGTCGGGTCGGCTGATGCCGCAGTACTTCATGCAACAGGCCGGTCTGGACCCTTCTCAGCTCAAGGGCGCCGC
>CADCUO010000241.1 GCA_902805915.1 uncultured Propionibacteriaceae bacterium
GGACGTGGCCCGGCACCCACTCGATCTCGCCGTTGAGTTCGAGCAGCCGCTCCTTGACCTTGGTCACCTCCACGAACCACGACGAGACGCCCTTGTAGATCAGGGGCTCTCGGCAACGCCAGCAGTGCGGGTAGGAGTGGTCGTAGGTCTCATGGCGGAGCAGCACCGTGCCGGGTGTGGTGGAGCCGGCATCCTCGGCAGGGGTGTCTTCGTCACAAGCCGCCCGACGATTCCGTCGGGTCTGGGCCTTGAGGTGGTCGATGATCTCGGGGTTGGCTTCGAACACCAAGAGGCCAGCGTAGTCGGGCACCTCGGAGGTGAACTTGCCGCCGGCGTCGACGGGCACGACGGCGACGATGCCGGCACGGTCGGCGACCTCCTTGTCGGCCTCACCGAACGCCGGCGACATGTGCACCAGGCCGGTACCGTCCTCGGTGGTGACGTACTCATCACCGGCAAGGATCTGGTGGGCGTTGAGGTTGCCGACGAAGTAGGAGAACGGCGGCTGGTACTTGAGTCCGACCAGCTCCGCACCTTTGAGCCGCCGTACGACGCGACTGTCGGCGTCCTCCCCGAACTCGCGGGCGTAGGCGGCCAGCCGCGCCTCGGCCAGCAGATAGCGGTCCCCGTCATGTTCGACCACGACATAGTCGATGTCGGATCCGACCGAGATCGCCTGGTTGCTCGGCAGCGTCCACGGCGTGGTGGTCCAGATCAGAGCGAGCTCGCCGGTCTCCAGCCGAAATCCAACCGTGACCGCAGGATCTTGCCGGCGTTGGTAGACGTCGTCGTCCATCCGGAGCTCGTGGTTGGACAGCGGCGTCTCGTCGTTCCAGCAGTACGGCAGCACCCGCAGGCCCTCGTAGACATATCCCTTGTCGTATAGGGTTTTGAAGGCCCAGAGCACGCTCTCCATGTAGTCAGGGTTGAGTGTCTTGTAGTCGTGCTCGAAGTCGACCCATCGGGCTTGGCGGGTAACGTAGGCCTGCCACTCGTCGGTGTACTTCAGCACCGAGGCGCGGCAGGCGGCGTTGAACTTCTCGATGCCCATCTCGACGATGTCGTCCTTGGTCTTCAGCCCCAGCTGCGACATCGCCTCCAGCTCGGCCGGCAGACCGTGACAGTCCCAGCCGAAACGCCGCTCCACACGCCGGCCACGCATCGTCTGGTAGCGCGGCACGATGTCCTTGACGTAGCCGGTGAGCAGGTGACCATAGTGCGGCAACCCGTTGGCGAAGGGGGGCCCGTCGTAGAAGACGAACTCGTTGGCGCCGTTCTCACCCGGGGGATTGCGATCCACCGATGCCTGGAAGGTGTCGTCGGCCTTCCAGTACGCCAGTACGTGTTCCTCCAGCTCAGCGAACTTGGGGGCGGACGGTACGCCGGACGGGCTGTCGCCGGAGGTCTGCACAGTCGTGGCCTTGGGGTACGTCATGGTGGGTGCTCGTCTTCCTCGAGATCGTCGGTGCGAACACGAGGACGATGTCTCCACCGCGGTACCACCCCGCTTGCCGAGCTGGCGGTCATGAACCGACACTCGACCACTCTGGCCGAAGGCTGTCACGGGCCCACCCGTCCGGTTCTAGTCCAGCGCCGAGTCGGCGTCTGTTTCTTCCGGAGGCTCACCGGTGATAGCCGGGTCGATGCCTGTAGGCCCCATCCTAACGCGGACCCCCGCCGTGACCGCCACTCAGTTTCCTCGGCGCACTCGCCGCAGCACCGGCCGGAGTGGTACTGCCGCGCGCGATGTCCAGGAATAGGACGCTCATCGACGGCGAACCGCGCGACACGCGGCAGATAAGACGTCGCGCTCCGATGAGGGGCCGATTCCTGGACATCGCCCCGATAGGGCCGAGCCCTAGCCTCCAGGAAGGAGCTCCAGCCGGGCCGCAGTCGACGCATCGACCGCTGCTTTGGAGGAGGCGAAGCTCCACATCCGGTTGCCTGCCCACAGCGGCAGCTGGTCGTCGTAGGTGGCGGCGAAGGCGTGCCCGGAGGCGCCGCTCTGGTTCACCCAGCGGGACTGGTCAAGATTGGACAGGTCGATCAGCATCCGCATCGCTGGTCCGCTGGTCACCCGATAGCCGCCCGTGTCGTCATAGGCCATGGCGTTGACGGCGGTGGGGCCACCTCCAACCGGATGGTCGCCGCGGTTGAACAGCCTTTCCAGGGCCCGCACATCGCTGCTGCCAAGCGTCGGGTGGCGCAGGGTGACGCGATGCAGCCGGCCCCACTGCCAGTCCGCGGTGTTCCGCGACATCAGTGAGGTCGCCTCCTTGCGCGCACCGGTCATCGCTGCGAGCAGGATGTCGTCCCGGGCCTCCACCCGGTCGGGGGTGTTGAGGTCGTCCCACCAGGGGTTGGTCGGTTGCCGCAACATGGCCGCCAGCACCGCGAACCATCGGTCACCGCCAGTGGGCCACAGCTCCTGCGGCATCTGGTCCCGGAAGGTGAGCTTGATGATGTTGTGCACCACCACACTGAAGTACGCCGCAGCGGCTGAGTCGGCCGGCGCTGAGTAGTCCCAACCCACCAGCGTCTGCTGCCCTTCTGCCACCCAGCTGTCAGCCACCTTGATCCGGAGCAGACTCGGCACCAGGTCCGCCGCGAACCTGATCGTGTCGTCGTAGAACAGCTGCTCGGCAGCGTCCATGGTCAGCGGCGGCGCTTGCTCCAGGCGGTCGATGATCTCCTGGCTGCGCCAGCCGTAGGAGTAATTGGATCCCAACCTATACGGGTATTGCGAGCCGATGATCGGCTGGTTCGCCGTGACGATGTAGCCGTCCGGCGGGTTGTAGACGTAGGGCAGCTCGTCGAAGGCAATCCTGCCCTTCCAGTCGTACGCACGGTCCCAGCCTGGCGAGGGACTGCGGCCGTCGCCCTTGCCCCGGACCGGCATGGATCCTGGCAGCTGGTAGCCGATGTTGCCGTTGGTATCTGCGTAGATCAGGTTCTGCGACGGCGCATCGATCAGCCGCGCGGCCGCCCGGAACTCGCTGAACGAGGTAGCCGTGTTGAGGCCGAACAACGCATCCATCGATCGACCCGGCGTCAGCGCAGTCCAGCTCAGCGCAACCGCGTACGTGCTACCGGCGGGCGGCGTCGGGGCGGCGCCGACTCGTTGCAGCTGGTCGTCGACATCGGACAGCAGTGGCCCGTGCCGCGACGACCTGATGGTGATGGTCCGGGGCTGCTCCTCGCCTCGCACACTGATCTGCTCGGTCCGGGTCTCCAGCGGCTGGTACGTCTTTCCGACACGGACGCTGTCCTGCCGTACCTCCTCCAGATAGAGGTCCTGGACGTCGACGTAGCTGGTAGTCAGCCCCCAGGCGATGGTGGCGTTCTTGCCGATGATCACACCGGGGGTACCGGAGAAGCTGAAGCCGGACACGTCGAAGGGGCACGCGGCAGACACCGCTCGGCAGTGCAGGCCGACCTGAGCGAAGACTGATGGGATCGAGGTGGCCAGGTGCGGGTCGTTGGACAGCAAGGGCTTGCCGCTGGCGGTCCTGTCACCAGAGACGACCCAGGAGTTGGAGCCGCTCTCGGGAGCGAGCGCGGTGGAGCTGACCAGGTCCGGGATGGCGGTGCTGACCGCTGCGGTGTCCGCTAAGGCGTCCCGGGCGGCGGTCAACTCGCTGGACCCAAGACCTGATGGAGCCACCCGGGCGGAGCCGCGGTCGGCGTTGGCTGCGAACCGGCCCGCCGCTACCGAGCCTTGGCTGACGATGGGACGGAACTCGTCCAGGTTGTAGTCGGGATAGAGGTCAGCCGTCTGCTTCGCCCCTGCTACCTGGGTCATGAGGGCACGCTCGATCTCCTCAGCGGAGTTCGCGCCGAGGTTCCAGGCCATGGCCTTCAGCCACGCCACCGAGTCCGCGGCCGACCACGGCTCGGGCTTGTAGTCCAGCCCTTGCAGAGCAAGCATGCTGTACTCCAGCGACAGCTCGCCGGCCGATCGGTCCCGGATGTAGCCGTTGACCCCTGATGCATACGCGTCCAGGTAGCGGCGGGTGCTGGAGGACAGCAGGCCAAGCTCCTGCTCTGCGACGCGTCGCCATCCCATCGTCTTGACGTACGCGTCGGTGCGGACCTGCGAGGGACCGAACATCTCCGCCAGCCGGCCGGCCGTGACATGGCGGCGGACGTCCATCTCGAAGAACCGGTCCTGAGCATGGACGTAGCCCTGGGCGGCGAACAGGTCCTCCGGATTGTCGGCGTAGATCTGCGGCACCCCGTGGGCGTCCCTGAGCACCTCAACCGGGCCGGACAGCATGGCCAGGTGCAGCTGACCCTCGGTCTCAGGCAGTGCACGCCGGGCCATGCCCACCGCAAGGCTGGACAGGGTCGCCAGGGTCAGCACGACAACAACAGCAGTGAAGACCAGCCAGCGAGGAATACGACGCACTAGCCAAGCCTAAGCGTCAGTCTCCTCGACACGGACCGACGTCACGCGAGTCCGACTTCCCGCGTCGGTGCCGCCGAATGCTGGGATTGGGTTAGCAGTCGGTATGCTTGAGTGCTAGTTCAGCCGCCGGAAATGACGGCCCTGGAGCAGAGAGAGCGCCGATGCCCACCTACCAGTACCGCTGCACCGCGTGCGACCGCGAGCTAGAGATCGTGCAGAAGTTCAGTGACCCGTCGCTGACCGAGTGCCCGAGCTGTTCCGGAGCGCTGCGCAAGGTGTTCAACGCGGTCGGGGTGGTCTTCAAGGGATCGGGCTTCTACCGCACCGACAGCCGTGCCAAGTCAGAGGGCGACACTGCCCCGGCTGCCGCGACTGCCACCGCGACCAAGGAGTCGGCGCCATCGACCGATTCCTCGAGCAAGGAGTCGTCGGGCAACGGGTCCTCGGGCAAAGGATCCTCCGGCAACGGGCCTGCCGGCAATGGCAACAGCAAGTCCGGCGACTCCGCCAGTTCCGGGAGCGCGCCCAGCAAGTCCAAGACCTCCTCGTCCACAGGGTCGAAGGCGGCGTCCGACTAGCCCTGTGGATTGTGTCCACTAGGAGCCAGTGAGCTGCTTAGGTTTCGGGCATGTCCCGTTCCGCCGCCGCTGGCAACCGACGATCCCGCGCTCCCTCAGCTAGGCGCGGCCGGATCCGGATGCTCGACGTGGGCCGGGTGGTGTCGTGGCACCGGCGCAAGCTTGCAGTGCTGGCGGCCGTCGCCGCCGTGCTGACAGCCATCACCGTCGCCGCACCACCGGATCCTCCGACCGTGCAGGTGGTACGGGCGGCGGTCCCGTTGGCTCCCGGCAGCACCATCACCGCGGACGAGGTCCGGTTGGAGCAGCTGCCTGAGTCTGCGGTCCCCCGCGAGTACGTCGACCAGGTCGCCGCCGTGGTGGGCCGAACGGTGGTTGCGGGTGTCCCGACTGGTCAGGTGCTCACTACGCAAAGCACCCTGACCGATCACGCCGCCGACCCTGGCCGGGTCATCGCACCGCTTCGGCTCGACGATGCGGATGTGGTGTCGCTGCTGCGGGCCGGTGACCGGGTTGACGTGCTGAGTGCTGCCGGGGAGGGCGGTACGGCCGCAGTGCTGGTCCAACGTGCTCGCATCGTCACCATCCCGACCCCTGACTCCTCAGACGGGATAGGGCTGGGAGCGTCCGACTCAGCGGGAGCGCTGGTGCTCCTTGATGTCGATCTGCGGGCGGCGACCAGGCTCGCGCAGGCAGCGGTGGCGACGCGTCTTTCGGTTGTGCTGCGATCATGACCGCTCTGCTAGCCTCCATCACTCAGTGTCGGGGTGAGACGCATGCATCCCTGACGAGCGCCCGCGATCACCTGGAGTGGACCCTTGCGAGGCTTCAAACAGTTCATGACTCGGGGCAACCTGGTCGAGCTGGGCGTCGCCGTGATCATCGGCACGGCGTTCGCGGCAGTCGTGAAGGCCTTCACCGACATCCTGCTCGACATCGTCGGCAAGGTCGGCG
Source organism: uncultured Propionibacteriaceae bacterium (assembly GCA_902805915.1). Taxonomy (GTDB): domain Bacteria; phylum Actinomycetota; class Actinomycetes; order Propionibacteriales; family Propionibacteriaceae; genus Microlunatus. The sequence continues at coordinate 5,941 of CADCUO010000241.1, forward strand.
GTCAGCCCGACTTCAGCCGGGTGTCCGTTGCCGGCCTCAGCCTGGGCCCGTTCCTGTCGGCGCTTTTCGCATTCGTGTTGACCGGATTCGTTCTGTACTTCTTCGTGGTTCTCCCGTTCAACAAGCTCACTGCCGCACGGGAGGAGAAGGAACCGGCGGTCGCCGCCTCCACCGAGGAGCTGCTGACAGAGATCCGTGACCTGCTGCGAGATCGGTCCCTGCCGCCACCGCAGGACGGTGGCCCGACATAGCGAGGAGGTTGTTCGCCGAAATGGCGAGGCAGCTCTCGACCTCTGGGTGTACTAGCGCGTGTGGTGTGGCGGGACGTCTCGCGACAGCCCTACCCCCTCGGCGGACAGCGGCCGAGAGCTGACCACGGGGCGCCCCGTCGCGCTGTCCTGTGCCACTGTCTTGGCGACGGCCTCGTCCAACAGCGCCTGGAACTGTGCCGGGCCAACCCCGCTGCACAATGCGGCCGCCACCCGATGTGGCCATGCTCGTCCCGCGCCCCGCTGATGGTTACGGTGGTGGAGAACCACCTCCACGCCGCCGAGCGCGTCCAGCACAGTGTCGACATCTCCTCGGCCGCCCCGCTCGTCGATGGCGTCCAGGTCGTCCCTCATCTCACCAACGAGCGCGAAGGCGAGCGCCTTGCGCCAGCCCGTGGACGCTGGCGTCGCGGCCGCGGGGTGAGTCATGGCGACAGCGTAGCCGTCCGTGATCCGCCCGCAGGTTCTTTGTCGCGGCCTACATTGTCAACGTTGACTTGGCACCCGACCGCAATCTGTGTTGACGGGTGGGTGAAGATCAGTGGGTGTTATTGCTGCGAATGTCGCTCCCCCACCACCCAGGATCGTTGGGTGCGGTGGCGACAGCGATGGGCACCATCGGTGTTGACATTCGCGCCATCCACATTGTTGACAAGCATGCCGGAGTTGCGATCAACGACTTCGTGGTCGAGCTTCCCCCAGACCAGACCGCCGACTCACTGGTTTCGGTATGTCACAGCATCGAGGGTGTGAAGGTGGAGTGGGTCGCCGCTCACCCCACTGGCGGCAACCTGCAGTCCGACTTGGAGACGGCGAGCCAGATGGCCGCCCAGCCGCGAAAAGCCGCGCGGATACTCGCTGAGGCGGCGCCGCCCCTCTTCGGGGCAGCCTGGGCTCTGCTGCTCAACATCGCCGAGGAACCCGCCGTGATCTTCGGGACAGCCGAGGCGCCCGAGCCCGGCAGTGCCGCCCTCGCCGAGCTGGGCCCGTACGACAGCGCGCACCTGGTCGTGATGAGCGACGGCTGGTTTTCTGAAGGCGACGCCGGCAGCGCAGCTGTAGTACCACTCATCGGGCAGCAGGTTCTGGTGGTGGCACGCCCGGGCCCACGGTTCCGCGAGCCCGAACTGGTGCGGCTCACCCATCTGGCCACCCTGGTCGGCTGAACTACCGCCGCTGCGGGTTACGCCAGCTCGCTAGACGACCGCATGGGCCGGCTGCTCCGCCTCGGGCAGGTGCTTCTGCTCGATCACGTGCTGGGCGACCTGTCGAAGCTTGACGTTGTGATCCTGGGAGTACCGGCGCAGCACGGTGAACGCCCGGTCGGCGCTGATGTCGTAGCGTTCCATCAGTACCCCTTGCGCCTGGCCAATCAGATGCCTGGCGCCGATGGCGCGATGCAGGCCGTCCTCCTCAACGCTGTTCGCCAGCGCGATGGAGGCGTGCTGGGCGAAGATCTCCCCGATCTCGGCGTCGTCGTCGTCGAACCTGTCCGCGTCGCGGGAGTACAAGTTCAGCGCGCCCAGAGTCCGGGTCGGGGTGTACAGGCGGACGCTGAGGATGGAGAGCCAGCCCAGCTCTGCGACGGCGGGGCCCCAGTTCGGCCAGCGCGAGTCGGTTCGGGTGTCGTTGATGCGGGACGTGGCGCTGCTCCATATGGTCTGCAGGCAGGGGCCTTCCTGGCATTCCAGCTGCAGTTCGTTGGCGCGTCTCACAGCTGCGCTGCTGGTTTCGGCGAGCGCGATCCGTCCGCCCCCGTGGGTGCGGAAGATTCCCGCCTCATCCGCTGAGGTCACCTTGCGAGCGTTCTCAACGATCCGATCAAGCGTGCTCTCGATGTCGGGTTGGTACGCCATGTCTGCCGCCGCCGCCGCAAAGTCCCCCGGCCAGTTGCTGTCCATCATGCCTCTCGTTGACCGGATCGCGGACTTCCGCGGCACAGCAAGTTTACACCGTAAACACCGCGGCTGTGCCAAATCAGGCGCTAAGCATCCTGGTAAAGAGCGTATCGGCTGGGCAGCAGGTCGCCCAGACTTTCGTTGATGGTGTCCACGACCAGGTTGTGGTCAGGCACCGAGAGCGGGACCACTCCCTCGATGTGGCCCAGCAGGCGATACTGCTCTGACTGTCCACCCCGGAGACAGAAACCCATCCACAGCTCATCGATGCTGAGCCGGGAAGCTTTGAACGCGTCCAGCAGTGGGTTGCGGCTGTTGCCGTCCCCCATGCGGTTGCGGTTCATTTGACGACCTCCAAAGGCGTGCGACGTGATCACCCGTACGTCATGGTGATAGCCGATCCCGCCTTCTTGAAACCGAGACCCCACCTGGCCGCGGCGGACCAGCGCCACTGTCAGCACTTGAGGAAGGTACGCAACGCCGCCGCACCAGCCACCTGGACCGGGTCGCCGCGGACAAAGATGTCGGGCGTCAGGACCAGCTTCTGGTTGAGCGCAACCTCGACGGCGCGCCGTTTGAGCCGGACGACACCATTGGGTCGATAGCCAAGCTTGCGACTCACGGCCAGCGAGGCCGGATTGTCGAGAAAGGCCCCTGAGGTGACCTCCGTGGCGCCGAGCTCGTCGAACGCGAAAGCGCAGATGGCACGTCGCATCCGGGTGCCGATGCCGTGGCTGTGGTACGCAAGCCCCAGCCAGGATCCGGTCTCGCCGGTCCGAGTCAGCGCGAAGTCCGTTGCAGAGAAGCCCTGGACACCGACGAGCTCGTCGCGCCACCGCACCGCGAAGAGCAAGGTGAAGTTCTCCGGCGTGAAGCCGGCCCGGACGCTGGAGTAGTAGCGCACGTTGTTGGCCGGCAGCTCGTCTGGGGAATCGTCGGTCCATGGCATGGCGAACGGCATCTGGTCCGGCGGGTGGATTCCGGACAGGGCCAGGCCCACCAGGCCCGGGATGTCGTCGTCGGTGACCACCCTCATCGCCAGGTCGCCCTCGACGAGCCGCACTCCGTACGGTGGCCAGATGCTCTCGAGGTTTCCCATGGCTCACTGTCTAACGCTGACCGGCTAAGGTCGAGTTGTTTTCGCGAAGCGGATGCACGACATGCCCATCTCAGCGCCGAATTGAGGTCGAGTGAAGGTCTCACTGTTCATCACCTGTCTGGCCGACACGCTGTTCCCCGAGGTCGGCAAGGCCACCGTGGCTGTGCTGGAGCGCGTGGGGTGCGAGGTCGACTTCCCCGAGGCTCAGACCTGCTGCGGACAGATGCACATGAACACCGGTTACCCAGAGCTCGCCGGGGACCTGGTGCGCAGCTTCGCCGACACCTTCGCCGACGCGGAGGCGGTGGTGCTGCCGTCCGGCTCTTGCGCGGCGATGCTGCGCCAGCATGCGACCCATGTCGCCGCCGGAGTTGCCATGCCGCCGGTCTATGAGCTGTCGGAGTTCCTGATCGACGTGCTCGGAGTTACCAACGTTGGGGCCACCTTCGAGCACACCGTGACCTACCACCCGACCTGCCACTCGCTGAGGCTGCTGGGGGTGGGCGACCGGCCGTACCGGCTGCTGCAGGCGGTCAACGGTCTGGAACTGCGGCCGCTGCCCGAGGCCGAGGAGTGCTGCGGCTTCGGCGGCACCTTCGCGCTGAAGAACGCCGAGACC
>CADCUO010000242.1 GCA_902805915.1 uncultured Propionibacteriaceae bacterium
ACGGTCGCGACCCACTCACTGACCTGCCCGGCCCGCAGCAGCCCGAACGTGGCCGGCAGATCCACACACCACGCCCGGGCCAGCGCCAGCCGCCGCGACCCGGCCGCCGGGGACACCGTGCACGCCAACCCGATCTGGTCGCCGATCCCCCGACCGAGCCGGCGGTAGTCCACCCCGCTGTGGCGCTGAGCCTCCACCTGAGACCGGGGCGAACAACACCATCTCAGCCGCCTCCGCCGCCGCCGCCTTCACCTGCTCCAACACCGCAATCCGATCCACCCGAACCCCATCCGCCACACCGCCGTCAGCGCCGCCGTCGATGTCGGCCAACTCCCCCAACCGCCGCACCATCCACGACAACTCCGCCGTCACATCGTCAAAGGCTGGTGGAGCGGCGCCGGTCGCGTCGACACTCGACACGGCGTTGAGCAGCTCCAAGGACATGCTTCAACACTGACGATCACCACTGACAAAAAAGAACGCACGTTCGATTCATCTTGGCAAAGATGCGTTTCTCGGTGGAAGGGCGTAGCCGGCGGGGAGGGTGCCTGCGCGGTGACAAGAACGGTCAAGTTGGCTCGCTCCACCGCGTGGAGCTACCCGACGACGCCTGCTGGCCGGTCATCCAACGGACCGCCTGACGAGACCATCAGACCAGATCCGAAGATCATACGGCCGGTCGCGTTCAATCCGTTGCGACTTGGAGCAGACTGATCCGTGAGGGAGAACCTGGGACTCCTCGACCACGACAGTCTCCCGTAGAGATCATCAGACCTGCTCGAACTTCTCCCCGGGAGCGCCGCCGATGTCAGTCGATACCGTCAGCAGGATCGTTATCGTCGGCGCCTCCCTGGGCGGCGCCTCGGCGGCCGTGGCGCTGCGGGCGCAGGGCTACAGCGATGAGATCGTGCTGATCGGAGCGGAGCAGCACCTGCCGTACGAGCGCCCGCCGCTGTCCAAGGCAGTGTTGCTCGGGAACGCGGACGAGCCCGACTGGGTCGCGGCAAGCGACTACTACGCCGACGCCGGCATCGCGATGCTGGCCGGAACCACCGCCACAAAGATCCGTCGCGGCGACCAGGTGGTGGAGGCAGGCGGTTCCGACATCCGTTATGACCGGCTGCTGCTAGCGACGGGTGGCAGGCCGCGGCAGCTGCGAGTCCCTGGCGCCGGTCTCGACGACGTCTTCACCCTGCGTACCCTGGACGACTCGATGGCGCTGCGCAGCAGACTCATCAGCGGGGCCAACGTGGTCGTGGTGGGTGCCGGCTGGATCGGCTGTGAGGTGGGCGCAGCGGCCAGCCAACACGGATCGTCGGTAACCATGGTGGAGCCGGCTACTCAGCCCCTGGTCCGCGTCGTCGGGCAACAGGTCGGCGCCGCTTTCGCCTCGCTGCATCGCAGCAACGGAGTAGACCTGCGGCTGGGGACCGGGGTGGTCGGCTTCTCCGGCGATGACCGGGTCCAAGCTGTGGTGCTGAGCTCAGCCGAGGTGATCCCCGCCGACACCGTGGTGGTCGGCGTCGGCATCCAGACCAATATCGCTCTCGCTGAGGAGTGCGGACTGGACCTCGCTGACGGTGGAGTCGCCGTCGACGCCAGCTTGTGCACGTCCGACCCGCACATCTTCGCGGTCGGCGACATCGCCGCTCACGACCATCCGCACTACCCGGGCCGGGTCCGCGTCGAACACTGGGCAAACGCCAAGGACCAGGGATCCCACGTGGCGCAGAACCTGCTGGGCGCTGCCACCCCGTTTGAGTCGCGCCCGTTCTTCTTCTCCGACCAGTACGACCTCGGCTGCGAGTACCGAGGGCTGGCCGATCCCGAGCAGGACGAGCTCGTGGTGCGCGGTGACCTTCACAGCTTGGAGTTCACCGCCTTCTGGCTACGCGACTCAACTGTGATGGCAGCCATGAACGTGAACCAGTGGGACGACGGCGATGCGCTGCAGGAGCTGGTCGACACCCGACGGCCGGTCAGTCCGGACGACCTGCGCGCCAGCCACTTCTGACCAGCTCCGGCAACCGATGACGCCCAAGGACTACTTCTCGTACGCGGCGACCTTCTGTTGCATGGCGCGGATCCGGGGCACATCCAGCTTGCTGCCACGGTTGAAGTCGTAGATGCCGTTCTCCTCTTGGAAAACGTCGGTGAGCTGGGTGTAGCAGTAACCGAACATCTTCGGGTCTTCCAGCAGCACGTTCAACAAGCCTTCGAGCCGGGAGTAGAACTCCTCCTCGTTCGCTACTCGCTGGCCGTACCCCCAGGACTCGAAGCGGTTCTTGCCACTGACCTCCAGGTGCTTGGGATCCCACCAGATGCCTCCGAACTCGGAGACGAAGTACGGCTGTCCGGCGTACCCGATGGAGATGGGCTGGTCCGCATACCTGTTGACGTAGGGATTGCCATCGGCCAGACCCTTCATCTGCTCGGCGAAGGCTGCCGGGTCCTGCTCGTAGTTGTGGGAGTCGTAGACATCGGCGCCCCTGACCCGGTGGGAGTAGCCGGAGGTGTCCAGCACCGGCCGCGTCGGGTCTGCCAGCTTTGTCGCGAGGTACATCGCGTGAGTCACGTCATCGAGAACAGTGATCTGGTCGTGGATGACCTGATGGGTCTCGTTCAGCGGGCACCAGCCGATGATGGAGGGGTGGCTGATGTCGCGTTCCACGGCCTCCAGCCACTGGGTCACAAAGGACGCCGTCGGCTGCTGATGGTTGTCCTGCGCGCCGTGGCCGCCCGCACCCCAGTCGCCGAACTCACCCCAGACGAGATACCCGAGCCGGTCGGCGTGGTAGAGGAACCTCTCCTCGAACACCTTCTGGTGCAGCCGCGCCCCGTTGAACCCGGCCTGCATGGACAGCTCGATGTCGGCCACGAGGGCCTCGTCGTTGGGCGAGGTCATCAACGTGTCCGGCCAGTAGCCCTGGTCCAGCACCAGGCGCTGGAAGACGCGCTCCCCGTTGATGGTGATCGCCGTACCGTCGATGGCCACCGACCGGAGCCCGGCGTAGCTGCGTACCGAGTCGATCACCGAACCGTCGTCGCGGCGGAGCTCGATCAGCAGGTCGTACAGGTGCGGGTCGGCGATCGACCAACGGCGACGGTGCTCCTCCGGAATCACTACGGTCACCGTCGGCGCGAGGTCAAGGTCGGCGGCAACCTCCGCTGCGGCGACCTCGGCTCCATCGCTTCGGACCGAGACTTGGACGCGGCTGCCGGGCAGGTTCTGGGTGAGACCGGCGGTGACGGCCAAGCTTCCGGAGGCGGGCTGCGGGACGATCCGCGGGCGGCGTAGCGACATGGCCGGGACCGGCTCCATCCACACCGTCTGCCAGATGCCGGTGGTACGGGTGTAGTTGCATGACGCGTTGGCGTAGGCGACCGACTGCTTGCCCCTGGCCTGTGGACCGCTGCGGGGGTCCCGCGCCCGGACAACGATGGTGGCCTCCTCACCGGCGCTGACGACACCGCGGAGGTCAGCGTGGAAGGGGGTGAACCCGCCGCGGTGTCGCGCCACCTCGACGTCGTTCACCCAAACCGTCGCGTCGTGGTCGACCGCACCGAAGTGAAGCAGAACAGTGTCACCAGCCCAGTCCTGCGGGATCTGCACAGTACGGCGATACCAGACCGCTGTAAGGAAGTCGACGTCACCGATGCCGGACGCCTCTGACTCCGGCGCGAACGGCACCAGAATCTCGGAGTCGAGCTCACGCGACCTCAGGCCGCGCTCCAGTCCGCTGTCGCCGCGGTCGACCTCGAACTGCCAGGTGCCGTTCAGGCACAGCCAGCGGTCGCGAACCATCTGCGGGCGTGGGTACTCGGGCTTGGGCACGTTGGCGGAACTCATCGATTCATCCTCGATCGGATTGGGGCTGGGGCGGCAACCAGCCGCTGCTAAGTAGCAACACTAACCACCTCCGAGGCGGCCCGGAGGATCGGGTTCCACGTTGTAAAACGAAAGGCGCTCGCCGTTGGGCCTCACCGCTGCCCTCCGCAGTCGGTCAGAACAGCAGGGCAAGGGCTGGATCCCGCAGCACCGACGCGAGATCGGCCAGGAACCGCGATCCCTGCTCACCGTCGACCAGCCGGTGGTCGAAGGACAGGGACAGCGTCGTCACCCAGCGGGGCTCGACCCGTTCCTCCATGCCCTCGCCGACGACCCACGGGCGCCGGTCGATGGCGCCCACACAGAGGATCCCCGCTTCAGGCGGGTTGATGATCGGCGTGCCCCCGTCGATACCGAAGACGCCAACGTTGGTGATCGTGAAGGTGCCCTGGGCGGTGTCGGATGGCTGGGTGCGCCCATCCTTGGCCGTCGTCACAAGCCCGTTGAAGGCGGTCGCCAGCTCCAACAGGCTGAGCGTGTCCGCGCCCTTGACGTTCGGCACCAGCAGTCCCCGCGGCGTGGCAGCGGCAATGCCGAGGTTCACCCTGTGCTTGCGCACGATCTCGTTGGCCTCGGCGTCCCAGCTGGAGTTCAGCTCGGGCGTCCGTCCCAGGGCCAGGCATACTGCCTTGGCGACCAGCAGCAGGGGTGAGATCCGGATCCCGGCGAACTCTCGACGCTGCTTGAGCCGTTCCAGCAGATCCATCGTCGCCGTTACGTCGCAGGTCACCCACTCGGTGACGTGCGGGGCGGTGAAGGCACTGGCCACCATCGCATCGGCGGTCAGCCTCCGTACCCCCTTGATCAGGATCCGGGTCTCCCCGCTGCCACCGGTCGTCTGCGCCGGCCCGGTGGTGTCGGTGTCCGACTGGCTTGCGGCTGCAGCAGCCTCCACGTCTGCGCGGGTGATCACACCCCCGGCTCCGGTACCGACCACCGTCGTGAGGTCGACTCCGCGGTCCTTGGCGGGCTTGCGAACCGGCGGTTTGGCCAGCACGGCTCCGCCACCGGTCACCGGCTCAGCCGGCCCGCTCCCGGGTCGCGGCAGCGGGCTCCCCACCGGCTGCGCACTGCCCGACGGCAACGGTGTAGGCGTGTCGGCGCGGTGGGACACCGGAACCTGGGTGGAGAAGGTGTCGGCGAGCTGGGCTTGGGTCTGCTCCGGGACCGGTTCGCCCGCGCCACCCTTGCGCGGACGCCGCCTGGTCTCGGTGGGTCGCGCTCCGTACCCGACGAGTACGGCCACCCGTCCGCCCGACCCGGTGTCCGCCACCTTCCCGGCGTCGACCTCTTGCTCACCGGTACCCGCACCCAGGGCCGCCTGGGCGATGGGGCCGCCTTCGTCCGGGTCGGCAGCGGCCGGGCTGCCGTCGTCGATTGTGATGATGGGCGCACCCACATCGACCATCTGCCCCTCCTCGACCAGCAGCTCGGCAACGGTGCCGGCGAAGGGGATCGGCAGCTCGACCAACGACTTGCTCGTTTCGACCTCGACCACGATGTCGTTGACCTTGACCTTGTCGCCCACAGCCACGCGCCAGGTGACCACCTCTGCCTCGACCAGACCCTCACCGGGGTCGGGCAGCCGGAACTGTTTCATCTGCAGGTCCTCAGTACGCCAGGGAGCGGTCGACCATGTCCAGCACGCGGTCCAGGTCGGGCAGGTACTCCTCCTCCACCCGACTGGGCGGGTACGGCAGGTCGAACCCACCGACGCGGAGCACCGGGGCCTCCAGGGAATAGAAGCACTGCTCGGTAATCCGGGCCGCCAGCTCCGCTCCCAGCCCCAGGTTCACCGGAGCCTCGTGCACAGTAACCACCCGACCGGTCTTCTGCGCCGACTCCGCGATCACCGAAAGGTCCAGCGGCGAAAGGGACCGTAGGTCGATCACCTCGAGGTCGCGGCCCTCGTCGGCGGCAGCTGCGGCGGAGTCCAGGCAGGTCTTCACCATCGGACCGTACGCCACCAGCGTGACGTCCGTGCCCGGCCGCACCACCCGCGCCGCATGCAGGGGCATCGGTGTCGCCGACTCGTCGACCTCCGCCCGCTCGTGGTAGCGGCGCTTCGGCTCGAAGAAGATCACCGGGTCATCCGAGGCGACCGCCTGCTGCAACATCCAGTAGGCGTCGACGGGATTGGAGCAGGACACCACCTTCAGGCCGGGGGTGTGGGAGAAGTACGCCTCCGGCGACTCACTGTGGTGCTCGACCGCACCGATGCCGCCACCGAACGGGATCCGAACCACCAGCGGCATCGTCTGCCGACCCCGCGAGCGAAAGTGCAGCTTCGCCACCTGGTTGACGATCTGGTCGAACGCGGGATAGACGAAACCGTCGAACTGGATCTCGCACACCGGCCGGTAGCCGCGCAGCGCCATTCCGACCGCGGTGCCGATGATGCCGGATTCGGCCAGCGGGGAGTCGATCACCCGGTGTTCGCCGAAGTCCTTCTGCAGACCCTCCGTCACCCGGAACACCCCACCCAGCTTGCCGATGTCCTGACCGGCCAGCACCACCTTGGGGTCGGCCTCCAAAGCCCGCCGCAGCCCAGCGTTCAGTGCCTTCGCCATCGTCAGTGTGGTCATCAGTGCCCAGCCCCGACAGCTTCGTCCTCGGTCGCGAACGACTGCTTGTACTCGGCGTAGCGCGCCTGCTGCTCGGCCAGGTAGGGGGTCTGCTCGGCGTAGACCCAGTCGAACGCATCGAGCATCAACGGCTCCGGCATCCCAAGACAGCGAGCACGGAGCTGGACCGCGAACTCGTCCGCCTCAGCTTGGATGGCGTCGAAGAAGGAGTCGTCGGCCGCGCCGGTCCGGTTCAGGTACGCGCGTACCCGGGCAACCGGGTCCTTGAGACGCCAGTGCTCAAGATCATCAGCCAGCCGGTACTTCGTCGGGTCGTCGGAGGTGGTGTGGGCACCCATCCGGTAGGTGTAGGCCTCGATGAAGGTCGGCCCGTTGCCAGACCGGGCCCGCTCCAGCGCCTCCGTCGTGACGGCATGCACAGCCAGCACGTCGTTTCCGTCCACCCGGACACCAGGGAAGCCGAAACCCGCAGCCCGGCGATACAGCGGGATCCGGGACTGCCGCTCGATCGGCTCCGAGATGGCCCACTGGTTGTTCTGGCAGAAGAAGACAATCGGAGCGTTGTACGAGCTGGCGAAGATGAACGCCTCGTTCACATCGCCCTGGCTGGTGGCCCCGTCACCGAAGTAGCCGATCACAGCAGCGTCGCGGGCCGGGTCGCCGGTACCGACCAGCCCATCGCGCTCGATGCCCATCGCGTACCCGGTGGCGTGCAGCGTCTGGGCCCCGATCACGATCGTGTACAGGGCGAAGCCGACCGCGGCTGAGTCCCAGCCGCCCATGTCGATCCCGCGGAAGAGACTGAGCAGGTGCAGCGGGTCGACACCGCGACACCAGGCCACCCCGTGCTCGCGGTAGGTGGGAAAGGCGTAGTCCTGCGCCAGCATGGCCCTGCCGGATCCGACCTGAGCGGCTTCCTGTCCCAGGCTGGACGCCCAGAGCCCGAGCTCGCCCTGGCGCTGGAGCGCGGTCGCCTCGGTGTCGAGCCGACGCGTCAAAACCATGTCGCGGTAGTAGCCCTTGACTGTCTCGTCGTCCCCGCTGAAGGAGTAGCCCTGGTGATCGACGCGCTCACCTTCTGGGGAGAGGAGCTGTACCAGCTCGATCTCGGTACCGGTGCCACTGCCGCCGCTCACTTGGCATCCTCTCGTCCGGACGCGGTGGTTCCGCATCCACATGTCCCCCGTGCGGGGTCACCGCATAACCGGGAGGTTGCAGCCGGACTGCGCCGAGCCGAATGTGGCCCGGGCCTCCGTCTGCTTAACGTACCGCGCAGGCGGAGACGTTGAGAAAATAACTTGCATGTCCTATCTCTTTGGCTGGATCCTGTGGGAACCCACGGTCTCGGCGGGAGACCGAAGCACGCGGGAGGGGGTTGACATGGCTACCACCAGCTGGCGCTTGTTCGCGCCGTCATCCCTTTCCTCCGGCTTCAGGAGATCCCGCAGAACATGTCTGACGACTCTTTCTTCACCTCACATGTGCCGACCCAGTACGACGCCGGCCCAGCCGAATTCGCCCCGATCGACTTCGTAGCAACCGCAGAGCTCGAACCAGGACAGCGCTGGTCCACCTGGGACGACATCGGCGTGCTCGCCGGTCCGCAACCATGGCCGGAGTGGGTTATCACCGCCGACGCCGCCATCGACACCGAGCTCGGCATTCTCAAGACAGGCAAGGAAGCCGAAGTCTTCCTGCTGGAGCGCGCCACCGCAGAACAGGCCTGTGTACTGGCCGCCAAACGGTACCGCGGCCACGACGAACGGCTGTTCCATCGGGACTCCGGCTATCAGGAGGGTCGCAAGATGCGAAACAGCCGGGACCGGCGGGCCGCAGCAAAGGGCACCCGCTGGGGCCGGACGGTGGAGGCCGGCCACTGGGCGCTGGCCGAGTTCGGCTATCTGAGCCAGCTCTGGTCCGCGGGGCTGCCGGTGCCGTACCCGGTGCAGCTGGACGGCACCGAGATCTTGATGGAGTTCATCACACTGGCCGACGGCACCGGGGCACCGAGGCTGGCCCAGACCCGACCGGACGCGGAACGGCTGGCGTCGTACTGGGAGCAGCTCACCCAGGCCATGACAGTGATGGCTGAACTCGGCATCACCCACGGCGACCTGTCAGCGTTCAATATCCTCGCCGCCGAGGACCGGATCGTGATCATCGACCTGCCTCAGGCGGTGGACATCGTCGCCAACCCGCAAGGGATGACGTTTCTCGCCCGGGACTGCCGCAATGTCTGTTCCTGGTTCTCCGCGCGCGGTTTGGAGGTGGATGCAGACGACCTGCTAGCTGGGCTGGTCGGTCAGGCCTGGTGAGAGTCCCGCCGTCGGGCGCGGTAGGCAGCCACATGCATCCGGTTGGCGCAGTTGCCGGTGGCGCAGAACCGCTTGGACTGATTCTTGGAGAGATCGACCAGCACATCGTTGCAGTCGGTGGCGTCGCAGATCTTGAGCCGCCCGAGCGCGTCCATCCGGATCAGGTCTAGAAAGGCCATGGCGGCCTCGGCGGCGATTCGCTGCGACAGCGGGGCGTCCGGCTCGGTGACGTGCAGGTGCCAGTCGTACTGGTCGTGCCGGGTGAGGTACGGCCGGGCGTCGGTTGTGGCCAGGATCTGGTTGACGATGGACGCTGCCGTGTCCCGGTCCGGAGCCTCCCACACGCTGCGGAGCTGCGGCCGCAGGGCGCGTACGCCATCCAGCTCCTCCTGCGTTCCCAACCGCTGGCCGGAATAGGGGTGCTGGCTCAGGTATCTCTCCAACGCAGCACGGTCAGTCAGCTGGTCCTCCGACCCGTTCACGGTGTTGACCAGCGCCGCAGCTTCCACCAACGCGAGTTCGGTGTCATGAGCAAACTGCATGTTGACTCCTGACGTTCTCGTGTCTAGTGTCACTACCGTACCTCTATTTTAGTAGTGACACATCGCATTCGACGGCAGGACCACCATGACGGCAACGACCACCCCAACCCTCACCACGCCCCAGCGCTCAGCGCTCGGGCGCGGTCTTGGGTGGGCGGTGCTGTCGTCGGCCGCCTTCGGCGCCTCCGGCCCGATGGCGAAGGCTCTGCTCGACACCGGGTGGTCCCCCGCGGCTGTGGTGCTGGTCCGGATCTTGGGCGCGCTGCTCGTGCTGCTCATCCCGTGTCTGGCCCAGCTGCGTCGAAACGGGCTGCCGACCCGGAGTGAGTCGGTGCGCATGGTTGCCTACGGCGTCGTTGCCGTCGCCATGGCGCAGCTGTGCTACTTCAGCGCCGTCCAGTACCTGTCGGTAGGTATCGCCTTGCTGCTGGAGTATCTGGCTCCGGTACTGCTGATCGGCTGGCATTGGTGGCGGAGGCAGCAGCGGCCGGCCGGCGTAGTCTTCGTCGGGGCGGCGATCGCCATGACCGGCATGGTTTTCGTGCTCGACCTCAGCTCCGGTGTGGTGCTGAACCCCATCGGAGTCTTGTGGGGCCTCGGTGCGGCGGTGTGCTTATGCGGCTACTTCGTGCTGGCGGAGAACGTCGCGGATGCTCGGCCCATTCCGCCGCTGCTGATGACAACCGCGGGAACCGGCGTCGGGTCGATTGTGATCGCGCTAGCCGGTGCACTTGGTTTCGTGCCGATGGCCTTCAGCGCCGATCCGGCTGTTGTTGCCGGCGCCACGGTGCCCTGGTGGCTGCCGATCGGGTCACTCGTGCTGGTGTCCGGAGTCGCGGCCTATCTGACCGGTGTCGTGGCCGTACGCCGGCTCGGCAGCTCGATCGCATCGTTCGTCTCGTTGTCCGAGGTGATCTTCGCGGTGGTGTTCGCCATCATCCTGCTCGGTCAGCAGCCATCGCTGAGCCAGCTGGTGGGCGGGGCGCTGGTACTTGTGGGCATCGCCACGGTGCAAAGCTCTTCGCGTCACGGGTGAGCGTGCACTAGCTGGTCTCAAGGCTTCCAGCACCATCCGAGGGACACATAGGAAAAGGGCGTCGCCCCTCGGGCATAGAAGGTCTCCAGCTCCTCCACCTGCATGCCACTTCTCTGGACGTGATCAGCAATCGGTCGAGTCAGATGGCAGCCGGCGGTGACCCGGCCCCAGATGGGCTGCAGCCGATCCTGCCACCGAGCGACGTGCTCATCCGGTGATCGGCCATGCTCCAGGAAGTACAGTCTCCCGCCCGGGCGAAGCACCCGCATGATCTCGGCCAGGGCGACGTCCAGCCGTGGGATGGTGCAGAACGTGAACGTGGACAGGGCGGCGTCGAACCGGTCATCCGGCAGGTCCAATGCCGCACCGTCGAGCCCCGCACGCTGTACCGAGGCGCCGCAGCCGGCGATCCGTGGCTGCGCCAGCCGCCACGACACCTCCGACGGTTCCACCGCCCACACCCCCGCCACGGTGCTCGGATAGTGCGGAATGTTCAGCCCGGACCCGAATCCCACCTCAACCACATCACCGGACAGGTCACGGCAGATCCGGGAGCGCAGCTCCCGCACCTCAGCAACGTCGAGGGTCGCATTAACAACGCGTGGGACCACCTGGTCACTCCACAGACCCATCCGAACCCTCCTCAGACCCAGCCACCGCTCGCGGTGCGACCGCCAACCTCAGAAGCCAAGTCGTACCAGAACCACGGCACTACACTGCCGTGGTGTCCTCTGCAGCCCCGTCAACTGGTCTGCTGATCGCTGGCACCTCCTCCGACGCAGGCAAGTCCCTGGTAGTCACCGGGCTGTGCCGGCACCTTTCCCGGCTAGGCATCGCGGTAGCCCCCTTCAAGGCACAGAACATGTCCAACAACTCGATGGTGTGTGCCGACGGGTCGGAGATCGGACGCGCGCAGTACCTACAGGCGCAGGCGGCGCAGGTCGAGCCGGAGTCGGCCATGAACCCCGTGCTGCTCAAGCCTGGTTCGGATCGCCGGTCGTTTGTGGTGGTACGGGGAAAGGCGGCCGGCACCTTGGAAGCCGGTGAGTACGCTACCGGTCGCCAGCACCTCGCTGAGGCGGCCTTTGCAGCGTACGAGGAGCTGGTGGAGCGGTTCGACCTGATTCTGTGTGAGGGCGCCGGGTCACCGGCGGAGATCAACCTTCGGCACGGCGACTACGTCAACCTGGGGCTGGCGCGGCGGTTCGGTCTGCCGGTGGCGGTGGTCGGCGACATCGACCGCGGCGGAGTGTTCGCCTCCTTGTTCGGCACGGTAGGACTGCTGGATGCCGACGACCGCACGTTGATCAAGGCGTATCTGATCAACAAGTTCCGCGGCGATGCTGCCGTGCTGGCTCCAGGACTGGAGGAGATGACGCTTCGCACCGGAGTGCCGTTCGCCGGGGTCCTGCCCTGGCTGCCGGACCTGTGGCTGGATTCCGAGGACACGCTCATGGTCGGCGCCTGGCGACGCCCAAGCCTTGACCCGAACGCGTTGCGGGTGGCGGTCGTACGGTTGCCGCGGGTCTCCAACGTCACTGATGTCGACGCCTTGGCGGCAGAACCGGGCGTCGACGTCTTCGTCACCGCCAATGCCGAAGTGGTCGACGGTGCCGATCTGGCCGTCGTACCTGGGTCACGCTCGACCGTGTCAGATCTGGCCTGGCTGCGCAGCACCGGGCTGGCGGATGCCCTGGTAGCGCGCGCAAAGCGGCAAGCTCCCACGCTGGGCATCTGCGGCGGCTACCAGATGCTCGCCGACACCATCGACGATCCGGTGGAGTCGCGCTCCGGATCCGTTGCGGGGCTCGGGCTGCTCCCGACCACGGTGGCGTTCTCCACCGAGAAGTCACTTGGCCGACCCGTCGGATGCTGGCGCGGGCACCGCGTCCAGGCGTACGAGATCCACCACGGCATCGCCGCAGCGACAGGTGCAGCCGAGCCTTTCCTGGACGGCTGGCGACAGGGCCAGGTGTGGGGAACCATGTGGCACGGCACCTTGGAGAACAACGACTTCCGACGCGCGTGGTTGGCCGAGATCGCCGCGGCCGCGGGGTCATCGTGGCGGGCCGATCCGAGTGCGCCCGCCTTCGGTGAGCGCCGCGAGGCCATGATCAACTCGCTGGCTGATGCGGTCGCCGAGCATGTGGACGTCGACCTGCTGCTGGAGTCCACGCGG
>CADCUO010000243.1 GCA_902805915.1 uncultured Propionibacteriaceae bacterium
CGAGCGCGCGGTGAGGTGGAGGCGCTGGCCCTGGCGACGCTGAAGGCGCGCCTCAGCGTCAACGGCGCGGGTAGCTTGGACACGTTGGCCGAGGCCGTACGTGATGGGACACTCGACCCGTACACCGCCGCCGATCGGGTGGTGGCTGACACCTGATCGCCCCCGCCGCCCCCGGCGTGCCTTTCGACGGCGGGACGGCCGGTGAGATAGAAAGGGATGGGTTCTGTTCGTCAAGGTTGTTCGAGCTATAGGGGTCTCACCATGAAATGGGTCAAGAAGATCCTGTTGCTCATGTTCGCGATCTTCGCCATCTTCTACCTGATCACTCGGCCGGAGGATGCGGCTGCGGCCGTACGGGGAGTCGCCGAGGCGCTGGGGCGAGCCTTCTCGTCCATCATCATCTTCTTCAGCTCCCTCACGGAATAGCCGGTGTTCGGCAGCCTGAGCCGCGTCATCGATCCGCATGTCGACCAGTACCTGCTCACTGACCAGGGAGAGGTCATCGTGGACGAGGTTCGGCGGCATTGGATGGCCATCCTCTTCCCCATCGTGCGCCTGCTGGCTGCCGTAGTGATCTTCTTCGCCTCCTTTCTCCTGGACCCCGACGTGGCCTGGGTGACGATGGTCATCGCGTTGGGTGTGGGGCTCCAGGCGGCGTGGCGCATCCTTGATGCGCACATGGACCGGTTCGTGATCACCACCATGCGGGTCTTCCGGGTCCACGGCGTGTTGAGCCAGCAGCGGGCGACCATGCCGATGAAACGTATTCTCGACATTGCAGTGGAGAAGCCTCTGGTGGGCAGGATATTCGGGTACGGCCATTTCGTGTTCGAGTCCGCCGCCCAGGACCAGGGGCTGCGCGAGATTCGGTACGTGGGTCGCCCCGATGAGCGCGATGCGACCATCCAGCGGGTGATCCAGCGCGCTGGCCTGGGCGTGAGCATGCAGAGCCCCGAGGAGGATGGTCAGTCGTGAGCAATGCACGTCCGGCAGCCGGGGATGCTGGCATCATCCGGAGAGCGAACGACCGCCAGCCGCTGCCGTTCGACCCCATCGAGGAGGCGGCGCGGCTGTGGTCCCAGCGCTCCGGGGAGACCCCTCGGATGCGGGCAGTGACCTCACTGATGCGGGTGCACCAGCTGGTGCTGACCGAGCTCGACGAGCTGCTCAGACCGCTGGGACTCACCTTCGCCCGGTACGAGGTGCTGGTGCTGCTGTCGTTCTCCCGGCGCGGTGCTCTGCCGCTGGGAAAGATCGGCGAGCGGCTCCAGGTCCATGCCACCTCGGTCACGCCACTGGTGCGGCGGCTGGAACGGGCCGGCCTGATCAGGCGTACGCCGCACCCGGAGGACGGCCGAGCAGTGCTGGCGTCCATCACCCCCCAGGGGCGAGCAGTGTTGGAGCAGGCCACCGATGCGATCGTCGCCGCCCAGTTCGCCCTGTCGGCACTGAGCGAGGACGACTGCGAGCAGCTGACCGCTCTGTTGACGCCGCCGCGCAAGGCCGCCGGAGACTTCTGAGTTCGATCGGCCGATTCGGCAGAACCAAGGGCATAAACCGGCTGAGGGGCCGCCGGCGGCCCCGTTGCTCAGGCGTCGCGCCGTATTCGTTCCTGGTACAGGTTCTCCAGCCGCCGGTTGTGCTCATCGCCGCCCGGGACGTTCGCTGACACGTACAGCGGTGGAGTGGTGCCTGTCTCGGCCAGCCACCGGGCCGTCCCGATGGTCAACAGCTGCGCGATGAATGCGGCAGTGATGGACGAGACGGCCCCAACGCCGATGCCGCCAGGGAGCTCCAGCACGGCATCGCCGAAGGGTGCGAGGTTGTCCAGCACCACGTCTGCGACTTCGTACAGCCGCTTGCCGCTGGGATGCTTCGGTGCCACTTGTCGGGTGTGGGCCATGCTGGTCACCGCGACAACCTGGTGGCCTCTCTCCTTCGCCAACAGGGCCAGACCGACCACGGACCCGTTCACCCCTGAGTTCGAGGCGATGACGAAGACGTCGTCGGCGCCCACCGGAGACAGCGAGAACAGCTCGTCCACCACCGAGGGGTCTCGCTCGAGTGATGACCCCGCCAGCGACTCCACGCTGCGGCGACCGCGTACGGCAACGTCGCGCAAGGCGATCTTGTTCGTCGGGATCAGACCACCCGCACGGCCGGCGATCTCCATGGCAAAGGCCTCAGAGTGGCCGGTGCCGAACGCCTGAATTACGCCACCCTTTTCGATGGCAGACCCGAGCAGCTCAATGGCTTCGTCAAATGCACCGGCCTCAGCGTTGTCTGCAAGGCGTTGCAGCCGGGACATGACCTCGACGCTGAACATCTGGAAGAGCGCGGCCTGAGATGGCTTTAGCCCCGTGGTATCAGGCAACGGGCTCCTAGCCTATTGGAGGGCAGAACCATAGGGGCTTTCAGCGCGACAGCTGAGCCCTCACCGGCGACACGTCTCAGCGTGTCGCTCGCTGACCCGCGGTGACGACGCTGACCGGGAGCTGGAACTTGCGTTCCACCTTGTGCGGCAGATCCTGACGCAGCCATCGTGAGACGCCGCTGGGCAGCGTGGAAAGGATGATCTCGTCGAACTTATCCCGCTCGATGGTCTCCTGAATGGCCTTCATCGGGTCCGGGTCGCCCACGGTGCCGTCGACCTCTGCGCCCAGGCGCCGCAGCACGTCGAGGCCGTGCTCGAGTCTCCTACGCGCCTCGGCATAGTCGTCGTCCTCGCTGTCCATTGGGGCGTTCAGCCCCGGAACAAGCGCATCGGGATTGCGGTGAGCGCGGGAAGTGGCTGGGACCAACAGCCAGAAATCACACGGGCCTTTGGCCATCCGCGCCCTGACGAACTCAAGGAGATCATCGCCACCCAGGGTTTGGTTAGCGACCACGAGTACACGAGACATCGCACTACCTCCTGTTCTGTATCTGTCCACGATATCGGCCAATCTCAGTTGTGTCACTGGGCACTTTGAGTCGCTGGCGAACTGGGTTACTGGCGAACGTGGCTTTTCGTTTCGGGGAAGGTGATGACGCCTAGTATCGAGTGAGGAGGTAGCGATGATGCCCACCGGTAACGGCCGCGAGCGCTGGCAGGCCGCGTTCAAGGCTGCCCGGGAGCGTGGCCAGATCAAGGAGGCCGACTTCACCACGCTGTCGGGGCTGGAGGTCGACCCGGTCTATGGGCCCGACGACGATGCCGCCGACCCGAGAATGGAACGGATCGGTTGGCCGGGGGAGTACCCGTACACCCGCGGCCTCTATCCCACCGGCTATCGCGGGCGGCCGTGGACCATTCGGCAGTTTGCCGGCTTCGGCAATGCGCAGCAGACCAACGAGCGCTACAAGATGATCTTGGCGGCTGGCGGGGGCGGCCTCAGCGTGGCCTTCGACATGCCGACCCTGATGGGCCGCGACTCCGATGACGTGGTCAGCCTGGGGGAGGTGGGGCATTGCGGGGTTGCCGTCGACTCAGCCGCCGATATGGAGCAGCTCTTCGCGGGAATCGACCTGGGAGCGGTCAGCACCTCGATGACCATCTCCGGTCCTGCGGTTCCGGTGTTCTGCATGTACGTCGTCGCGGCGGAGCGGCAAGGTGTCGATATCTCCACCCTCAACGGCACGCTCCAGACCGACATCTTCAAGGAGTACATCGCCCAGAAGGAGTGGTTGTTCGCCCCTGAGCCGCACCTGAGGCTGATCGGTGACCTGATGGAGTACTGCAGCGAGAAGATCAGGAACTACAAGCCGCTCAGCGTCTCGGGCTACCACATCCGTGAGGCGGGATCCACGGCGGCGCAGGAGCTCGCCTTCACCCTCGCCGACGGCTTCGGCTACGTGGAGCTGGGCTTGTCCCGTGGCCTCGACCTCGATGCCTTCGTGCCCGGTCTCAGCTTCTTCTTCGATGCGCACATCGACTTCTTCGAGGAGATCGCGAAGTTCCGGGCCGCACGTCGCATCTGGGCCCGCTGGCTGCGGGACCGGTACGGTGCCACCACTGCTCGATCGCAGTGGCTGCGCTTTCACACCCAGACGGCTGGAGTCTCACTTACTGCGCAGCAGCCGTACAACAACGTGGTTCGTACGGCGGTGGAGGCGCTCGCCGCGGTGCTCGGTGGTACCAACTCCCTGCATACCAACGCGCTGGACGAGACGCTGGCATTGCCGAGCGCGGAGTCGGCCGAGATAGCGCTACGCACCCAGCAGGTCATCGCGGAGGAGACAGGTGTGGTGAACGTCGCGGATCCGCTCGGTGGCTCCTGGTACGTCGAGGCCCTGACCGATCGGCTGGAGGCGGAAGCGGAGGCCATCTTCACCAGGATCATCGAGATGGGCGGCGGTGAGGGGGTCGAGCATCCGATCGGTCCGGTCACCTCAGGGTTGTTGCGTGGGATCGAGGAAGGCTGGTTCACCGGTGAGATCGCCGAGTCAGCCTTCCGGTACCAGACACAGCTGGAGAAGGGCGACAAACGTGTCGTCGGCGTGAACTGTCACACCGCCACCACGACGGGCCAGCTGGAGATCCTGCGGGTAAGCCATGAGGTCGAGCTTGAACAGAGGCAGGTCCTCAGCCAGCGCAAGGCTGCCCGCGACCAGGCGGCCGTGCGGCACCGGCTGACGCAGCTGGCCCAGGCGGCACGTTCCAGCGACAACCTGGTCGAGCCGATGCTGGCGGCCGTACGGGTCGAGGCCACCCTCGGGGAGATCTGTGCCACGCTTCGGGACGTGTGGGGCGGCTACACCGAGGTGGCGCAGTTCTGATCCGGCCCCGACGGACAAGCCATTAGTGCTCCGCGACTGCCGTCAACACGGCGGCGAGGTCATCGGGCTTGCTCCACATCGGCCAGTGTCCGGTCGGTAGGTCGACGTACTCCAGGTCAGTCAGTGCTGAGACCTCGGCAAACATGGGATGCCGGTTTGCGGCCAGCTCGGCGACCGCAGCCGAGGGCAGCGAGCAGGCGATGATGGTGGTCGGCACCTGGCGGCGCGACTCGTTGGTGAGCCGCTGCGTACCCGACGCTGCGCCAGCCGGGTGAGGCACCGCGCGGGCGGCGAACTGGGCAAGATCGCCCTCGCTCAGTCCTTCCAGGCTGGCCCCGCCGGCACTCAGCTCTGCCCAGGACGGCAGCGGCACCGCACCGGTGGACGCTGGCGCGGCGGCGCTGTGCGGGTCATCGGCGCTCGGGCCGCTGTCAACGTAGACAACCCGGCGGACCGCCGTGGGGTCGCGGTCCAGCACCCCAGAGACGACCGCACCTGCTCCACTGTGAGCCACCAGGACCACGTCGGGCCCAGCCTGGCTGACCAGCTGGGCCAGCGCGTCGACGTGGTCAGCCAAGGTGATGTGGTCTCGGGCTGCCCCGGATTGAGCCTCCAGCCCGGGCAGCGTAACCGGGGTGACGTGGTGGCCACGCTCACGCAGCCGGTCGGCGACGCGGTCCCAGGCCCAACCGCCCAGCCAATGGCCGGGCACGAGTACGAAATGCGTTGAGGTCATGACATCACCGTAGGATGCGGCGCGGACACCGGTATGTCACTATTGTTGTCACTGTTTCGCAGCCCGATCACGGGCGCCCAGCTGGGGAAGACATGAACCGTACGGAACGACTGCATGCCATCACCGAGTCCCTGCGGCGGGCCGGACGCCGAGGTGTGACCGCCGAACGGTTGGCGCAGGAGTACGAGGTGAGCACTCGCACGATCAAGCGCGACGTCGCGGCATTGGCTCGGTCTGGCCTGCCAGTGTGGGGCCAGCCGGGGCCAACCGGTGGCTTCGGACTGGCAGAGACGTCCTCGCTGCCACCGATCAACTTCACCGCCGCCCAGGCAGTGGGGCTGGCGGCTGCGGTCGCCGCCGCTGGCCAGGCTCCGTTTGCCGATGCCGGACGCGCGGCGGTCGCCAAGATCAAAGATGTCCTCGACCCCGCCATGCGGGCCCGCGCCGATGAGCTGGCCAGCCGGGTCTGGGTGGACCATGCGGCCGCGCCACCGCGACGGATCAGGGCAGCGGTCGAGCAGGCGCTGGCCGACCGGGTGACGGTCAACCTGGCGTACCACAACGCAGCCGGGGTGGTCTCGAGGCGGGAGGTGGAGCCGCAGATCCTTGCCCTAGCCCGCGGTGAGTGGTATCTGGTCGGGTGGTGCCGGCTACGGCAGGGCATCCGGTGGTTCCGGCTGACCCGGATCGCGGCCGCCACCGTGACCACGCACTCCTGCCCGGAGCGGCCGCTCAGCGAGATCGGCCCCCCGCCGGAGTCGGCGCGGCCCGTAGGCTGACGGACCGCTAGCTTCGTCAGCGGGGAAGGCTGCGGTCAGCGCTGCTCCAGGTGCCCCGGTCGGTGATGTCGGGCGCGAAGCTGATGACCTCCGCGGTCTCGGTCAGGGTTGCCAACACCGACTCCGGCAGCGCTCCGGGGGCAGCACGGTCACTCGATGTGGAGGCCAGCAGGCAGGCGCGCTGCCCTTGGACCTGGAAGCACAACGTCGATTGGTCACGATTGCCGGACAGCACGGCGGTACGGCCGCCCACGCTCAGCCTCACCGGGTTGGTGAGCTGACTTCGTCCCGGCTCGGCGGGCATCGAGAACGACAGCTCGACCTCCGAGGTGGCGCCCGGACGGGCCGCCAGCTTGACCTCCACCCGGCCGTCGGCGTGCTCGGCGAGCGCCTCGACGGCGAAGGGCTCAGGCGGCGGGCCAAACGAAAAAGGCAGCGCGATCGGTGACCGATCGAACTCGACCGAGCGGGCCAACGCCACCAGCTCCGCGCGAGTGGCGTCCGGGGTCACCGACGTACCCAGCCAGGCGCAATGCACCCAGGCCCAGCCGTCATCGGCGTACCGCCACGCCACGTACGGTCCACCTCCGACCCGCTCGACCTTGCTGTCACTGAAGAAACCCGGACGTCCTCGGACAGAGACGGCATTCTCGGGAACGGTCGCGTCGGGCGAGATGAAGGTGTCGGTGGCGGGCAACGAGACGCTCACCACACAGGTCCGAGCGTTCGGGCGGGCGTCGTTGGTCAGCTCGGTGATCTCGCGGTCGGCGCTGACAGAGCGCGCGAGGGCGCGCCAGCCCTCAGGCGGATCCACCGTGTGCATGAACGTCCATTCGCCGGACTGGCGGACGAACACCGGCAGCCGGGGCACCAGCACGGTCGGCACCAGCGCGACCGCCGAAAGCCCGACGAGTGTCGCCGCGCCAATGGCGACCCTTCGGGCCCGGCGCGACCCGAGCCGCTCGAGGTGGTGCACCAGAGACCTTCGCACAGCGTCGACGGCTGGAGTGCGGTCGGATAGGCGGCGCAGCGCGGACCGCAGCTCGTCCAGCTCGATGCCCGGCTGGGCGGTCCGGAGCGTTTCCTGCGCCTGAGCCAGATCCCGAGCCACGCCTGCCACCGACCGGTCAAGCATCGACGCAGTGTGGGTCTGGCTGAGGAGCATCAGCTGGTTGAGCACCAGGACGGCACGGTGCCTGGCCGGCAGCAGGTCGAGGCCGTCGATTGCCGGGTCTCCGTCGCGCTCGGGTTGCGGCCCTGTCAGGTCTAGGGCCTCCGCAGAGTCGGGCGGTGTTGAGTAAGCGCCCGGTCTGGACCCGGCCGCGAGATAGGTGCGCACGAGCAGCTTCTGTAGCTCCTCGGCCGGAAACTCCAGCTGACGGAGCCGGCGCCAACGCCGACCTGCCTTGGCGGTTGCAGCGCCGACCAGGTCGGCCGCCGCGGACGGGGTGCCGGTGAGGGCGGTCGCCAACGGAAGCAGGTCGTCCCAGTAGTCGACGATCTCCCGCTCGAAGCCCGACGACCTCTGCACGGTTGTCCTTACCGCGGTCAGCCGAGCGTCGCCGAAACCACCGCGCGCGCCTCCTCCTGCACGAGCGCCAGGTGGTCGGCACCTCGGAAGGACTCCGCGTAGATCTTGTAGACATCTTCGGTGCCCGATGGACGGGCGGCGAACCAGGCCGAGTCGGTGCAGACCTTCAGTCCGCCGATCGCTGCGCCGTTCCCTGGTGCGGTGGTGAGGATCGCGGTGATCTTCTCACCCGCCAGCTCGGTTGCTGCGACGGCGGAGGAGTCCAGCTTGGACAGCTTCGCCTTCTGCTCGCGGTTGGCGGGTGCATCCACGCGCGCGTACGCCGGGGCGCCGTGGGCGGCGGTCAGCTCGGCATACAGCTCGCTCGGCGACTTGCCGGTGACAGCGCGGATCTCGCTGGCCAGCAGCGCCAGCAGGATGCCGTCCTTGTCCGTGGTCCAGGTGCTGCCGTCCAGAGCTAGGAAGGAGGCACCGGCAGACTCCTCGCCGCCGAAACCGATGGTGCCCGACCGCAGGCCGTCGACGAACCACTTGAAGCCCACCGGCACCTCCACCAGGGTGCGCCCCAGATCTGCTGCGACGCGGTCGATCATGGAGGAGGACACCAACGTCTTGCCGACCCCGGCGTCTGGGTTCCATCCCGGCCGGTTTGCGTACAGGTACGCGATGGCGACGGCGAGATAGGCGTTCGGGTTCATCAGGCCGAAGTCCGGGGTGACGATGCCGTGCCGGTCGGCGTCGGCGTCGTTGCCGGTGGAGATGTCGAAGGCAAGCTTGTTCGCGATCAGGCTCGCCATCGCGTTCGGGGAGGAGCAGTCCATCCTGATCTTGCCGTCGGTGTCCAAGGTCATGAACGACCAGCGCGGGTCGACCTCTTTGTTGATCACCGTCAGGTCCAGGCCCAGCCGGTCGGCGATGTATCCCCAGTAGTCGACGCTGGCGCCGCCCAGCGGGTCAGCGCCGATGTGGACACCGGCCTCTCGGACCGCGTCGAGGTTCAGCGCGTTGACCAGGTCCTCGCAGTAGCGACCCATGTAGTCGAAGCGGTTCAGCTCGGCCGCGACCGACTCGAACGACTTGCGGCGGATGGCCGAGCCGTCGCTGAGCAAGGCGTTGGCGCGCGCGGCGATGACGCTGGTCGCGTCCGAGTCAGCGGGTCCACCGTGCGGGGGGTTGTACTTGAAGCCGCCGTCGCGGGGCGGGTTGTGCGACGGAGTGACCACGATCCCATCGGCCGTGTCGGCCGCGGCAGCCGTCGCGTTGTGCACCACGATGGCCCGGGACACCGCAGGTGTGGGGGTGTACTGGTTGTCGTTCTCACAGCACACCGTCACTTCGTTGGCCAGCAGTACCTCGATCGCGGTCCGCCATGCCGGCAGCGACAGTGCGTGCGTGTCCTTGCCGAGGAAGAGCGGCCCGGTGATGCCCTGGGACGCTCGGTACTCAACGATGGCCTGGGTGGTGGCGGCGATGTGTGCGTCGTTGAAGGCGGTGTCCAGACTGGAGCCTCGATGCCCTGACGTACCGAAGGCGACCTGCTGGTCGGGGTTCGACGGGTCAGGGGTGAGGTCGTAGTAGGCACCGACAACGGCGTCCACGTCGATCAGGTCTTCGGGTTGGGCCGGCTGGCCGGCGCGAGGGTGAGCCATAGGCCACATTCTGCCCACACTTGCCGCCACCATGGGCCCGGGCCCAGGGATGTCCCAAGTTCGCCGACCGGCCGCGGCTTTGACAGGATGGAGGGCATGAGCGCCTCGAGTTTCAGCCGTCCCGGAGCCATCGATCTGTCGCAGCTCGCCAAGCGGGCGCAGCCACCGGCAGGCGCCGCTGGCGGTGGCCCCGCGGGCGCTGGTGCCTCCTATGTGGTGGAGGTGACCGAGCAGACCTTCGACGCGGAGGTGATGCGCAGGTCGCTGCAGCACCCAGTGGTGGTTGAATTCTATTCGCCGCGGGTGAGCTCGGGTCAGCAGCTGTCCGACGCGCTGGCTGCGGTGGCGAGCGAAGCGGCGGGCAAGTTCGTTGTGGCTCGGCTCAACGTCGACGTCTCACCGCAGATCGTGCAGGCTCTGCAGCTCCAGGCGGTACCCACCGTGATCGGTGTCATCGGCGGCCAGATCGCCCCGCTGTTCCAAGGAGTGCTGCCGAAGGCCCAGGTGCAGGCCTACATCGACGAGCTGATCAAGGCTGCGGTGGCGAACGGCATCGTCGGTCGCGCCGACCCGGTCGGCGCGACGCCCGGAGGCGCCGAACCCGAGCAGGCGCCGGACCCCCGGTTCGCGGCAGCGGACGCGGCACTCGAACGTGGCGACTTCGCGGCCGCCAGCGAAGAGTTCGACAAGCTGCTCCAAGCCAACCCTGGCGATGCCGAAGCGCTGGCTGGCAAGGCGCAGGCGGGCCTGCTCGCCCGTACGGCGACGCTCGACCCCGACGAGGTGCTGGCTCGAGCGGCACAGCCCGACGCCGATATCCAGGTGCAGCTGGAGGCCGCCGATGTCGAGCTGGTCATCGGTACTCCGGAGGCAGCCTTCGCCCGGCTCATCGCCGTGATCAGGAGGTCGGCCGGGGAGGAGCGCAACCAGGCCCGGGTGCGGCTGCTGGAGCTGTTCGAGACCCTGGGCAACGCCGACGAGCGGGTGCTCAAGGCGCGTCGCGACCTGATGGCCGCGCTGTTCTGAGCGGATCGGTTTCCTGAGGCCTCAGCTGGCTGGGACGGTCCCGTCCTCGGTGTAGGCCATAGTGCCGGGCGCCAGGCTGGCGGCAATACTGAGCCTGCGGTGGGCGATGGGGGTGAGGAGCTCGGCAGCCTGTGCCAGTGTGACCAGCTGCACCCGCTTGATCTCACTCGGCTGCAGTGCGTAGCCGCCCACCTCGTCGGCGGTCACAGTGCCGCCGTCGAAGATCATCTCGATGGCGTCATCCCAGCCGAGGTACGGCGGCAGCCAGTCCACCACCAGCAGCCGTCCCACCGCCAGGTGAATACCGAGCTCCTCGCGCACCTCCCGGATCGCGCCGTGCCGGGGAGTCTCGCCAGGCTCCACGATCCCTCCGGGAAGCTCCCAGTCCGGCTTGAACTGGGTCTCGCACAGCAACACCCGGCCCTGCTCATCCCGCATCACCACGTGCGCTATCAGCCGCTTCTTCGGCAGGGCGGAGTTCATCACAGCGGAGAAGCCATGAGCCCCATCCACCGCGTCGGTAGCCAGCCGGGCGAAGAGCAGCTCGTCGGCCCAGCTCCCGTCCGCGCCTCTCACCGCCTGACGCCGTACCCCCTCCAGCCGGAAGCCGGACCTCAGCACCGCTCGCCGTTCCTGGGTCTGCTGGCTCGCCAGCACGACCTCCAGCCGACGTACACCGCCGCCGACCAGTGCCTGCTCAGCAGCGACGGACAGGGCCTGCGTCAGGTCCGGCAGGCTCGGCTCGCCGTCCCAGTGCACGCTGGCAACGCCGTCGCCGAGGTTCCTTAGCTGAAGGCCGCTGTCAGCCACCTGAACGTAGCCTCAGTCCGTACCAGAACCGCCGCCGGCAGCGCCACCCTCGCCGGTCGACGGTGGCTGCGTAGCCGACTCCGTGGCCGACCGACCCGCCGCCCCCTTCCGGGACCGCGGGGCGGCGGTCTTCTTGCCGGCTGCCTTGCCCGCTGCCTTGGCTATCTTGGCGGCGGCAGACTTGGTGGCCTTGGCCGCCCCCTTCACCGCGACGGACTCCGTCGCCTTGGCGACTGCTTTCGCCGCCTTCTTCACCGGCGCGGCTGGTGCCTCAGTGCTCGCAGCCTCGATCGGCGGTTCTGCGGCGGGCGCGTTGGCGGCTGCTCCGGGCGGTGCGCCCTCCGTGGCGTCGAAGTCCAGGTCCACCGCGGGTCCTCGTCCGATCGGCTCGGCGGTTGCTGACCTCTGGGTGGCACCAGGCTGCGCGGCATCCGCCCCGGCTGCAGCCGAGGCCTCGGTGCTGGGGGTCGGTGACGCCAGCTTGGCGGCGGCTCTGATCGCGGCCGCCGCCTTGTCGGGCTCGGGTTGCGGCTCAGTCAGGACGGGTTCGAACATCAGCCAGACCGCCCCGAGCGGGGGGATGGTCACGTCGGCCGACGCCGGATACCCGTGGGAGGGGATCGGGGTGGCCTCAACCTGGCCCAGGTTCCCGAACACCCCGCTGCCGTCGTAGACGGCCGCATCGGTGTTCAGGATCTCCTTCCACACGCCCTCGGTCGGTAGACCGATCCGGTGGTCCGGCCGCGGCTCGGTGGAGAAGTTGACGAGGCTGGCGATGATCTGGCCGTCACCGTCGTACCGCAAGAAGGAGAAGACGTTGCCGCCGCGGTCATCGGCGTCGATCCAGGCGAAGCCGGCCGGGTCGGTGTCCAGCTTGAACAGGGCCGGGTGCGCCTTGTAGATCGCGTTCATGTCCTTGATCAGACGCTGCACACCACGGTGGCCCCACTGGTTGGTGAGATCCCAGTCGAGACTGCGGTTCTCCGAGTACTCCCGCCGCTGCCCGAACTCGGTGCCCATGAACAGCAGCTGCTTGCCCGGGTGGGACCACATGAAGGCGTAGAAGGCGCGCATGGTGGCGAACTTGCGCCACTCGTCCTGCGGAGCTCGCTCGAACATGGAGCCCTTGCCGTGCACCACCTCGTCGTGGCTGATCGGGAGGATGAAGTTCTCCGAATACGCGTAGGCCATGGCGAACGTCATCTCATGATGGTGGTACTGCCGGTAGAGCGGATCACGCCCGTAGTAGCGCAGCGAGTCGTTCATCCAGCCCATGTTCCACTTGAAGCCGAAGCCCAGGCCGCCGGAGTCCACCGGTCGGGTGACGCCAGGCCAGGAGGTGGATTCCTCGGCGACCATGATCACGCCGGGTTCGCGGCGGTAGGCGTGCGAGTTGACCTCCTGCAGCAGCGCTACCGCCTCCAGGTTCTCGTTGCCCCCGAACTCGTTCGGGATCCACTGGCCGGCCTCGCGCGAGTAGTCCAGGTAGAGCATCGAGGCGACGCCGTCGACCCGCAGTCCGTCGATGTGGTACTCCTTCAGCCAGTAGTAGGCGTTGGAGTTGAGGAAGCTCTTCACCTCGTTGCGGCCGAAGTTGAAGATGTAGGAGCCCCAGTCGGGGTGCCAGCCCTTGCGTGGGTCCTCGTGCTCGTACAGCGCGGTGCCGTCGAAGCGCTGTAGCGCCCACGGGTCGGTGGCGAAGTGGCCAGGAACCCAGTCGATGATCACCCCGACGCCCGCCTGGTGCAGCATGTCGACCAGGTGCCGGAACTCATCCGGTGACCCGAACTTCGACATCGGCGCGAAGTAGCCGGTGACGTGGTAGCCCCACGACCCCTCGTACGGGTGCTGCGCGACGGGCAGGAACTCCACGTGGGTGTAGCCCTGCCAGCTGACGTACTCCACCAGCTCCTTGGCCAGCTCGAGGTAGGTCAGCCCTTTGCGCCAGGAACCCAGGTGCACCTCATAGATGCTGATCGGCTTGGCGTGCAGCTGCGACTCCCCGCGGTACCACATCCACTGGTCATCACCCCAGACGTACTGGCTGTTGTAGACGATGGAGGCGGTGTGCGGAGCAGCCTCGCAGAACTGGGCCATCGGGTCAGCCTTCAGGCGCCAGACATCGTCGATGCCACAGACCTCGTACTTGTACAGCGACCCGGTGCCCACGCCTTCGACGAACAACGCCCACACCCCAGACCCCGGCACCAGGTGCAGGTAGGAGTGCTCGCCGTTCCACCAGTTGAAGTCACCTACCAGCCGAACGGCTTTGGCGTTGGGTGCCCAGACCGAGAAGCGGGTGCCATGCACCTCCCCGCGGTCGTCATCATGGACAGTCATCTCCTGCGCGCCGGGCCGACGCCAGCACTCGGTGTCATGGCCCTGGTGGAAACCGGTCAGGTCCCAGCCGGTCAGTCCGCCTGTTGGGTCGTAGCCCATCGTCACTCCTTGGTTATCGACGTCGGCTCAAGCGCTGTGGCCTGCTCCGACGTATTGCTTAGGGTCGCCACTGCGGCAAGCGGGATGCCCACCCACTCCGGGCGGTTGCGCACTTCGTAGACAACCTCGTACACAGCCTTGTCCGCTTCGTACGCACGCAGCACCCTGTCGTCCTCGACGCTGAGACTGCCTCCGGCATAGCCTTCCAGGAATGCCGTCCTGCAGTCGGTGGCCCAGTCCTGGCTCCGCGGGCCTGGCACACTCGCGGCTGCGTAGTCGAACGAGCGCAGCATGCCGGCGATGTCGCGCCACACGCTATCCGGTGCTGACCGCTCAGCCAGCGTCTTGACCGGCTCGCCCTCGAAGTCGATGATCTTCCAACCCTGCGGTGTCCGCAGGGTCTGCCCCAGATGGAAGTCGCCGTGCAGCCGCTGAGTCGCCAGCTCAATGGTCCTCAGCGTGTCGAACGCCTGCCGCAGTCCCCCCAGATGTGGCTGCAGGGCCGGGGCGATGGCTGCGGCCCGGTCGAGCCGGGCATTCATCACCTCGGCGACGGCTGCGCCCCGGACGGAGGCGGTGGGGAAGTGCTCCCGCAGGGCGGCATGGATCTTGGCCAAGGCCCGCCCAAGCCCGCGAGCATCCTCGGTGAAGCTGGTGGCGTCGGAGTATCCAGCTGCGTCTTGGTGCCGGAGCGATTCCAGCGCAAGTCCCCAGCCGTCCTCGGCGGACGGGAGCTTGGCGACCACCATGGCGAGGTCGGAGTGCACCGGCTGCCTGCCGGGCTGGCCGGAGAGCTGTTGGGGCCACTCGGCCTCCACCCAGCCGAACAGCTGCGCCACGTCGCCGACGCCGGACCGGCTCAACGCGTCGTGTACCTCGATGTCGAGGTTGCGGCCGAGCTCCAGCCGGCGGAACAGCTTCATCATGGCCACCTCGCCGAACATCACCGAGGTGTTGCTCTGCTGCCCCGTGAACACCTGCGGGTCTAGATCGGCGCGAAGCCCGCCGGGGCTGCTGAGCCGGAAGGCGACCGAGATGTCGTCCGCCACCAGGTGTTCCTCATCCAGCAGCATCGCAACCAGCAGTGAACAGGCCTCAGGATCCTGCATGGCGTCGTAGGCGACGACCGGGCCAAGCTCGGGGTCGGTGAACCGGCCGATCTCGGCATGCTGAAGCTCTGCCTTGGGGGCGTTCCGGTAGCACACCGCCAGCTGGTAGAGCTCGTGCTCCTGCGTGGTCGACCCGTCCGCTGTCTGGTCCGCCGGGTCGAGGCGGTAGCCGATCTCCACCATTTCGAAGCGCACTGCCGGCAAGCTGGCCGACTCCGTCAACCACGGCAGGGGGGTGACTCCGACGAGCTCGGCCGACCTGCCCTTGCCGGCGAACCAGCGAGCCCCGGTGATGTAGCTCAGCAGCTGCTCGGAGGTCTCGCGGTCCACTGCCGGGCTCATCTCGCGACCTGCCCAGGCTGGCAGGTGCCGGGTTCTGCAGCGGTCAACGTTTGGCACTCCTTGTGATCGGTTGGACTGGTGCAGCTGCCTGCTCCGTTGCTAGCTGGCGCCGGGCTTGACGATCGTCAGGATGTGCGCAGGGTCGTCATGGGTCAGCCGGACGAAGGCCCGCTGGCCCCACCGCCAGGTCTGTCCGGTGAGCTCGTCGTGCACCAGGAAGACGTCGTGCGGGCTCAGTCCCAACGCCGCCATGTCCAGTACCACCTCCGACTCGACGATGGCGTGCGGGTTGAGGTTGACAACCGCGATCACGATGTCGTCCCCGGCCCGCTTGGAGTAGACGATGACGTCCTCGTGAGGCGCATGGTGGAAGTGCAGGTCCCGCAGCTGCTGCAGCGCCGGGTGCTCACGCCGGATCTGGTTCAGTCGACCGAGCAGCAGGCTGAGGTTCTCTCCGCTTGCGTCGGCGGCCGCCCAGTCCCGTGGCCGGTACTGGTACTTCTCGGAGTTCAGGTACTCCTCGCTGCCCTGGCGTACCGCCTGGTTCTCGAACAGCTCGAAACCGGAGTACACGCCCCAGATGGGGGAGAGGGTGGAGCCCAGTACAGCCCGGATCGTGAACGCTGGTTTGCCGCCCCACTGGAGGAAGCTGGGGAGGATGTCGGGAGTGTTGACGAAGAAGTTGGGTCGGAAGAAGCTGTCGGTCTGGGTCGTCAGCTCGGTCAGGTACTCCTCGATCTCCCACTTCTCGTTGCGCCAGGTGAAGTAGGTGTAGGACTGCTGGTAGCCCACCTTCCCGAGCATGTGCATCATGGCCGGCCTGGTGAACGCCTCCGCCAGGAAGATCACGTCCGGGTCGGTCTTGCGCACCTCGGCCAGGATCCACGCCCAGAAGTCGACCGGCTTGGTGTGCGGGTTGTCCACGCGGAAGATCCGAACCCCATGGGACATCCACAGCTTTAGGATCCGCAGCTACTCGGCGTAGATGCCTTCCTTGTCGATGTCGAAGTTGATCGGATAGATGTCCTGGTACTTCTTCGGCGGGTTCTCTGCGTACGCGATCGAGCCGTCGGCCCGCTTGGAGAACCACTCCGGGTGGTCAGTGACCCAGGGATGGTCCGGCGAGGCCTGCAGGGCGAAGTCCAACGCGATCTCCAGACCCAGCGACTGCGCCTTGGCCACGAAACGGTCGAAGGCGTCGAAGTCACCCAGATCGGGATGGATGGCGTCGTGCCCACCTTCGGCGGCACCGATGGCCCAGGGCGACCCGGGGTCGCTGGGCCCTGGGTCGAGAGTGTTGTTCGGTCCCTTCCGGTACGCCCGACCGATCGGGTGGATCGGTGGCAGATAGACCACGTCGAAGCCCATCGCCGCCGCAGCCTCCAGCCGCGAGTGCGAGGAGTCGAAGGTGCCGGAGATCCAGGTCTGGGCCTTCTCGTCCCAGCGGGCGCCTTCAGATCGCGGAAAGAACTCATACCAGGAGGCGTACAGGGCCGCCTGGCGGTCGCAGAAGATCGGGTAGTCCGGGGTGGGAGAGACCAGCTCGCGGGGCCCGAACTGGGTCATCGCGGCGCGGGTGGCCTCGCCGAGCACCACCTCCAGCCGGTCCTCGACCTGGGTACCTGAGGATAGGGTGTTCTCGGCGGTCCGCAGCAGCTCGGCGGTGTCCGCTGCGCCGGCGTCGCTGGCTCGCTTTGCCGCAGCAGCGAACAGCGCGGCGCCCTCGGTGCACACCAGGCTGACGTCGATCCCGGCCGGGATCTTGATCTCTGCGTTGTGGACCCAGGTGGCCCAGGGGTCGCCCCAGCCCTCAACCCGGAAGGTCCACGGACCCTCCCGGTCGAGTACGACCGACGCCGCCCACCAGTCGAACCCCAAGGGCGTCGTCGGGGCCATCGGCACCAGCCGCTCTACACCGGACGGGTCGGTCAGCACCACAGAGGCGTTGACCGCGTCGTGGCCTTCACGGAACACCGTTGCGCGGATCGGTATTCGCTCACCGACTGATGCCTTTGCTGCGAAGGCGCCGCCCTGGATCACCGGTGACACGTTGGTGACCGGTATCCGGCCGATGGGGGTGCCCTGAAGAGCTGAGAGATGAGGTGTCGCTGCCGTCACGCGCTCAACCTATCGGGAGCAGCCGTCGGCGTGCATCCAAGGCCGCCAATGGTGGACTGCTGCCGCGCTGCCCCTTCACCGTGGCGGCTTCTCTGTGGTTGCGCAACCAGCCGCCTGCGCACTGTTTCATCGTTGGAGCGAATTGGCGCTAGGTTGTTCGCCGTGCGCGCCATCCGTAAGTTCACTGTGCGTCCGGTCCTTCCCGACGCCTTGAAGCCTCTCGCCAGTCTTGCTCTGAACCTTCGCTGGTCCTGGCACCACGACACCCAAGAGCTGTTCGCCGCGATGGACGCCGATCTGTGGGAGTCCACCGGACACGACCCGGTGCAGCTGCTGGCCGAGGTGTCTGTGGATCGGTTGAAGAAGCTGGCCAAGGACCGCAAGTTCGTACGAAGCCTGGAGCTGGCTCGGGCCGACCTCGCCGACTACCTGAACGGCGATCTCTGGTACCAGGGCTACGCGGCAGAGACCAAGGACGCACCCAAGGCGATCGGATACTTCTCACCGGAGTTCGGCATCACCGAGGTGCTGCCGCAGTACTCAGGTGGTCTGGGGATCCTGGCCGGTGATCATCTCAAGGCGGCCAGCGACCTCGGTGTTCCCGTCATCGGTGTCGGTCTGCTGTACCGGCAGGGCTACTTCAGGCAATCGCTCAACGCCGCCGGCTGGCAGCAGGAACGCTATCCGCTGCTGGATCCCAACGAGCTTCCCCTTACCCTGCTCCACGACGAGAACGGTCCGGTACGGATCGAGCTGCCGCTGGCTGGTCGCAGCCTGTTCGCGCAGGTGTGGGTGGCCCAGGTCGGCCGAGTGCCGCTGCTGTTGATGGACTCCGACGTCGAACAGAACTCCGGTGCCGAGCGGGAGACGACCGACCGGCTCTACGGCGGCGGGATCGAGCATCGGCTCGCCCAGGAGGTGCTCCTGGGTATCGGCGGTGTCCGGGCCATCCGCGAGTACTGCCGGATCACCGGAGCAGCCGCTCCAGAGGTGTTCCACACCAACGAAGGTCACGCCGGTTTCCTCGGCCTGGAACGGATCCGTGAGTTCATGGACGCCGGCCTGGACTTCGACACCGCGCTCGAGCGCAGCCGAGCTGGGACGGTCTTCACCACGCACACACCAGTGCCGGCTGGTATCGACCGTTTCCCCCGCGACCTGATCATCGACCAGTTCGCCGCCTTCGGCGCCCTTCCGGTACATCGGATCCTGGCGCTCGGTGCGGAGGACTACGAGGGTGGTGACCACGACAAGTTCAACATGGCGGTGATGGGCTTCCGGCTGGGCCAGCGGGCCAACGGTGTCTCGCTGCTGCACGGCGAGGTGTCGAGGGAGATGTTCCACGGACTGTGGAGCTCCTTCGACAGCAGCGAAGTCACGATCACCTCCATCACCAACGGCGTGCATCACCAGACCTGGGTGCACCATGAGCTGTTGGAGCTGCTGGAGAGCTCGGCGACCAAGGACTCGGTGATCGACGGGTACGACTGGTCGGCCTTGTTCAAGGTGGACGCAGCCACCATCTGGTCGCTGAAGCGGCGGATGCGCAACGACCTGATCACCATGACGCGGTCCCGGCTGGCCGAGAGCAGCGCCAACCGCGGGATCGTCTCGGACTGGGTCAGTGGAGTTCTCGACCCGGACGTGGTGACGTTCGGGTTCGCTCGGCGGGTCCCGTCGTACAAGCGGCTGACTCTGATGCTGCGCGACCCCGACCGGCTGAAGGCGTTGCTGACCCATCCCGAGCGGCCGATCCAGATCGTGATCGCCGGCAAGTCCCACCCGGCCGACGAGGGCGGCAAGGCGCTGATCCAGCAGATGGTCCAGTTCGCCGACGCCGCGGATGTCCGGGAGCGGATCGTCTTCCTCCCCGACTACGACATCTCCATGGCCAAGCCGCTGTACCCGGGCTGCGACGTCTGGATGAACAACCCGCTGCGCCCGTACGAGGCCTGCGGTACCTCCGGCATGAAGGCGGCGCTGAACGGGGCGGCGAACCTGTCCATCCGCGACGGCTGGTGGGACGAGTGGTTCGACCCGAAGTTCGGCTGGGAGATCCCGTCGGCCGAGGGGGTCGACGACTCCGAGCAGCGCGATGACATCGAGGCGCGCTCGCTCTACGACATCATCGAGAACGAGATAGTGCCGCGGTTCTACGACGTGGACGGTGACGGCCTGCCGCAGCAGTGGATCCAGATGATGCGGGAGACCGTCGCAGGCCTTGGACCCAAGGTGCTCGCGTCGCGGATGGTGCGCGACTACGTCACCACCTTGTACACCCCCGCAGCCGGGTCCTCCCACGCCATCGAGACCACACCAGGTGCGGCACAGGCGCTGGCGGAGTGGAAGCAGAAGATCCGCTTCGGCTGGGACGGTGTCGCCGTCGACCACGTCGAGAGCCTCAGTGCTGACGCCATCGAGGTAGGCACCAAGATCCACGTCACTGCCCTGGTCCGGCTCGGCGAGCTGAGCCCTGCCGACGTCGAGGTCCAGCTCATCACTGGTCGGGTGGATGGTCAGGATGGGCTGAGCGACACCGTGGTCACACCGTTCGCGACGGGCACTGACCAGCCGGGGGGTCTGCGCCGTTACGAGAGCTGGGTCCAAGCGGACCGCTCGGGCACGATCGGGTACACCGTACGGGTGGTGCCGCACCACTCCGAGCTGGCGAATGTGGCCGAGATGGGCCTGTCGACGCTTCCCTCGGACCTGCCGGCGCCACCGTCGGCGGCTCAGGCCTGAGGCTCAGCCGCGCCGAGCGTGCCGATGATCTCGGTCACCGCGCGCTCGGCGTCCGACACCAGCCGCGGCATCGAGATGAACCCGTGGACGGCGTCGGGGTAGATGATCACCCGGTTCGGCACCCCGTCCCGGTCCAGCGCCTGACCGTACCGGATGGCGTCGTCGCGCAGCGGGTCCTGCCCGGCGGCGATGATCAGCGCGGGTGCGCAATCGGCCAAGTCGGAGTGGAAAACGGGGCTGATCCGCGGGTCGTTGGAGGCGATGCTTCCAGCGAGCCCCTCGGGGAGATACTGCCGCCCGTACCAGTCCATGATCGGACGGGTCAGGATGGGCGCTGAGCCCAGCTCGGTTACCGACGGGGACGACAACGTGAGGTCGGTGGCCGGGTAGATCAGGATCTGGTGCGCCAGCGGTGCAGCGGTCCGGTCGGCGCGGCACAGGTCGCGGTGAGCGATGGCCACCAGGGCCGCCAGGTTGCCGCCGGCGCTGGCGCCCATCACCGACACCCGGGAGGTGTCGGCACCGAAGTAAGCGCTGTGGCGCAGCACGTGCTGGGTGGCCGCCCAGCAGTCCTGGTACGGGATCGGCGCTGGGTGCTCCGGGGCGAGCCGGTAGGAGAGCGAGAGCACCACGGCATGCGCGCCGGCTGCCACCCGACCGCACAGCCAGTCGGTCTGGGCTAGGTTGCCGAAGACGAAGCCGCCGCCGTGGAAGTTGATCACCAGGGGTAACCGCTCCTGCGCGGCGGCAGACCGGGGACGGTAGACCCGAACCCGGGCTGGGCCGTGCTTGAGTGGAATCGTCTCGTCGCTGACTCGGACGCCGCTCGGCACCCAGCCAGTAAGGGCGCGTACCAGCCGGCGGGGCCGCGGCTCTGCCCGCAGCAGCGACAGGTACCGCGCTGTGGGCGGCTCCGGGTGCGGCAGCCGCCGCGCTATCGCGACCATCAGTCTCAGCCGCCGGTTCACGACCAGCGCCCCGGTGGTGCCATCACGTCACTCCACCCATCAGCTCAGGCCCCCGAAGCCCAGTCACCCCATACTCAGTCAACCCGGGCCCTCAATAGCGCGGGCGCCTCAGGGGCCCCAGCCTTCAGCTGACCCCCAAACCCCAGTCGATCTTGAGTACGGCGACTGTACGGCCGGGCAGCTGCAGGGCTGCACCTGCGGGGATCGGATCGGTCGGCAGCTCAGCCGGCTCGCCGGTGTGCGCCAGCACCCGATAGCTGGTCGCCCAGACGCCACTGGGCAGCACCACCTGGATGGGATCGGCGCCGCCGTGGACCCAGATTAGGAAGGCCTCCTCAGCCTCGCGCTCGGGCCTGTCGTCGGCGACGTACATGCCAAGCGTGCGTCGGGTGGGGTCGTGCCACTCATCGGGGGTCATCTCGTGGTCCGCACCGCCGAACCACGCCAGGTTCTTGCGCCCGGTGGCGCGGCCATCGCTGCCTAGCTGCGGTTCGCCGTGCCGGTAGGCGCCGGCCCGTAGCACCGGGTGGGCGGCGCGTAGCCCGAGCAGCTCGGTGGTCAACCGAGTCAAGCCCTCCCAGGTCGGAGCGGTGGTCCAGTTCACCCAGGAGATGTGGGAGTCCTGGCAGTAGGCGTTGTTGTTGCCCTGCTGGGTGCGGCCGAGCTCGTCACCGGCCGTGATCATCGGGACACCGGTGGACAGCACCAGGGTCGCCATCAGGTTCCGGGTCTGGCGGTGCCGTAGTGCGTTGACGGCCTCGTCGGTCGTCTCGCCCTCGTGACCACAGTTCCAGGATCGGTTGTCGTCAGCCCCGTCCCGGTTCGCCTCGCCGTTGGCACCGTTGTGCTTGGTGCCGTAGGTCACCAGGTCCCGCAGCGTGAAGCCGTCGTGCGCGGTGATGAAGTTGACGCTGGCGGACGCCGGCCGCTGGTCGTGGCCGAAGATGTCGGGAGACCCAGACAGGCGGGCCGCCAGCTCGGAGACCCCCCCGACGTGGCCGCGCCAGAAGTCCCGCATGAAGTTGCGGTACCGGTCGTTCCACTCGCTCCAGCCGTGACCGAACGCGCCGACCTGGTAGCCGTACGGGCCCATGTCCCAGGGCTCGGCGATGATCTTGGTCTGGCTTAGCACCGGGTCCTCGCGCAGCGCCACCATGAACGGATGATCATGGACGACATGATGCTTGTCGTCGCGCAGCAGCGTGGTGACCAGGTCGAAGCGAAAACCGTCGACGCCCATCTCGGTCACCCAGAAGCGGAGGGAATCCAGCACCAGCTGCAAGACCCCGGGCTGGGAGGTGTCGACCGAGTTGCCGCAGCCGGTGACGTAGTAGTCGGTCCGCTGGTCATCGGTGAGCCGGTAGTAGCCACCGTGGTCGATACCGCGGAAGGCGAGCGTCGGACCCTCGTGGCCGCCCTCGCCGGTGTGGTTGTAGACCACGTCCAAGATCACCTCGATGCCCGCTTCGTGCAGCGCCGACACCATCTCCTTGAACTCCGTGACCTGCTCGCCCATGGTCCCGACCGAGCAGTAGGCCGCGTGCGGGGCGAAGAAGCCCAAGGTGTTGTAGCCCCAGTAGTTCGACAACCCACGCCCGACGATGAACGGTTCGGAAACGAAGTGGTGCACCGGCAGTAGCTCGACCGCAGTGACGCCCAGGTCGACCAGGTGTTGGACCACGGCGGGGTACGCCAGACCTGCGTAGGTGCCGCGAAGGTGCTCCGGTACCGCGGGATGCAGCTGGGTGTAGCCCTTCACGTGCAGCTCGTACAGCACGGTGTCGGCCATCGCCGTCGGCTGGGCGATGGGTGTCGGCGGTGCTGAGTCAGCGACCACCACGCTCAGCGGTACGGC
Source organism: uncultured Propionibacteriaceae bacterium (assembly GCA_902805915.1). Classification (GTDB taxonomy): domain Bacteria; phylum Actinomycetota; class Actinomycetes; order Propionibacteriales; family Propionibacteriaceae; genus Microlunatus. The sequence continues at coordinate 22,863 of CADCUO010000243.1, forward strand.
CCGGGACGAGTCGGCGGAGTCGGGGATGTAGTCGGACTCGGGAACGTGGTCGGAGATCGGTCCGGAGTAGTCCACCCCGCCGGTGATCGCACGGGCGTACGGGTCCAGCAGCAGCTTGGCGGGGTTGAACCGGCTACCCGACTCCGGAGCCCACTCCCCATGGACGCGATAGCCGTACCGCTGCTCGGCGCCTATCCCCGGCACATGCAAGGTCCAGACGCCGTCGGGGCCGCGAGACATGTCCGCGTTGAGCTGGCTTCCGTCGGCAGCGACCAGGGCGAGCTCGACCCGGGTAGCCCGCGGGGCCCACAGACCAAACGACGTCCCGCCCGCTTGGACCTGCGCCCCGAGCACGGATGAGTCGATGGCGGCGGGCAGCAGGTGGAGAACAGGCTCGTCGAACGCGAGGTCCGTCGTTTCGCTCGCTTCTCGGCGGGCGATGCTTGAAGTCGTCATGTCGGCTTTCAGTCAGCCGCAGGTGCGGGTCCAGGAGTCCCGGCGTAAGGCGGGACGAGCCGGAACTGCCTCTTACGGGAGATGGTGCGTGCTCATTCTGCCGCCTCCTACCCAGATCTGGGCAGCTGAAGTGCTGATGTCACTACATTGCATGAGTTGGCGTCCGCCGGCGCGCGACCCGAGGACGACTGGCGGTTCCGGCGGCACGGCTCAGCCGGCCGCCGCGCGGCAGGACCGGGCACCGGAACGGCGCGGCTAGAGTGCCGGATATGACAACCTCGCCGGACCAGGCAGCGGATAACGTCAGGCTCGAGGTGGTCGACGGTGTCGGCACCATCCGGATCGACCGGCCGAAGGTCAACGCTCTGAACGCCGACATCCAGCGCCGGATCGGGGCCGCAGCGACCGAGTGCGCCGGCCGCGCCGATGTGGCTGCCGTCGTTGTCACTGGTGGTGAGCACGTGTTCGCCGCCGGGGCTGACATCAAGGAGATGGCCGGGCTGTCCTACGCCGACATGGTCGGCCACTCCTCGACGTTGCAGGCCGCGTTCAGCGCGGTGGCTCGGATCCCGAAGCCGGTGGTGGCGGCGGTCAATGGCTACGCCCTGGGTGGAGGATGCGAGCTGGCGCTGTGCGCGGACATCCGGATCGCCGGCGACACCGCAACGTTCGGCCAGCCCGAGATCACGCTCGGCATCATTCCCGGCGCCGGCGGCACCCAGCGGCTGACCCGGTTGGTAGGGCCGAGCCGGGCCAAGGAGCTGATCTTCAGCGGCCGCTTCGTACCGGCGGCCGAAGCTCTGGCGATCGGTCTGGTCGATCGGGTGGTCCCCGCCAGCGAGGTGCTGCCGGCGGCGACCGCCTGGGCTCGCCAGTTCGTCGGCGGGCCCGCGCTTGCGCTGCGGGCCGCGAAGGAGTGCATCGACCGGGGTGGGGAGGTGGACCTGGAGACCGGCCTGGAGATTGAGCGTCAGCAGTTCGCAGCCCTGTTCGCTACGCAGGACCGGATGATTGGGATGACCCGGTTCCTGGAGCACGGACCCGGACGCGCCGACTTCCAGGCCAGCTGAGTCGACCCTCACTAGCTGTCGGTAGCCAATTGCCACCGGTGTTAAGTTACTTGGCAGTAATATAGGAGCAGGTCGGCGCCCTGCGTTGGACACCGCGAACAGAATGCGAGTGAGATGAGAATCGTCGTCTTGGTCAAGTACGTACCCGACGCGACCGGGGAGCGCAGCTTCGCCGCCGACGGCACCGTGGACCGGGCAGCCGCGGATGGTCTGTTGTCGGAGCTGGACGAGTACGCGATCGAACAGGCGCTGCAGCTCGCCGACCAGGCCGACGATGTGGAGGTGGTGGCGATGACACTGGGACCTGACGACGCAGTCGCCGCTCTCAAGCGTTCCCTGCAGATGGGCGCCTCTGCCGGCATCCACATCAACGATGACGCTGTGCATGGCTCTGATGCGCTGGCCACCAGTGCGGTGCTCGCGGCGGCTATTACCAAGGCAGCCCCGGACCTAGTCATCTGCGGGATGGCCTCCACGGACGGCTCCATGGGGGTCATCCCCGCGATGATCGCCGAACGGCTCGGTTGGCCGGCCCTGACCTTTGGCGCGACGCTGTCGGTCCAGGGCGAGACGGTCTCGATCCGGCGCGACGGTGACGTTGCCAGCCAGACGATCGAAGCCAGCATGCCGGCGGTGGTGAGGGTCACCGACCAGTCGGGTGAGCCGCGCTACCCATCCATGAAGGGCATCCTGGCTGCCAAGAAGAAGTCGGTGGAGGAGTGGACTCTGGCCGGACTCGGTCTGCAGCCGGCCGAGGTGGGCCTGGCCGCTGCCTGGACCACCGTGTTGGAGGTCACCCCCCGCCCACCCAAGCCCGCTGGACGGGTCGTACCAGACTCAGACGGGGCCGGCACCAGTGCACTGGTCGACTTCCTGTCCACCGGCAAGTACATCTGAGCCAGGTCCGAGAGGGAGCTGACATGTCACAGGTTCTGGTCGTTGTGGAGCACAGCGGCGGTGTGGTCGCCAAGCCAGCGCTGGAGCTGCTTACCATCGCCCGCAGAATCGGCGAGCCGATCGCGGTGGTCCTCGGCGGAGGCGCGGAGCAGGCAGCCGCGACGCTCGCGCAGTACGGCGCCCGCAGGGTCCTGTCGGTGGACGCCCCCGCGTTCGAGAGCTTCCTGGTGGCTCCCAAGGCGGAGGCGCTCGCCCAGGTCGCCGAAGCCGTCCAGCCCGGCGCCGTGCTGTTCACCTCCACGCTTGAGTCGAAGGAGGTGGCCGCCCGGCTGGCCATCAAGATCGGCGCCGGCCTCATCACCGACGCCACCGACGTACGCAGCGACCAGACCACCATCCAGACCGTCTTCGCCGGCAACTGGAGCGCCCACGCGCAGGTCCGGACTGGCGTACCGGTGATTACGGTAAAGCCCAACTCGGCGCCCGCCGAGCCGGCTCCGACCGAGACTGTCGTCGAGCCGGTGGGGGTGTCGATCTCCGACGCCGCGAAGACGGCTCGAATCGTCGCTTCGGAGCCGAAGAGAGCCAGCGGACGTCCGGATCTCACCGAAGCGGCGATCGTGGTGTCCGGCGGTCGGGGCACCGGCGGAGACTTCGCAGCTGTGGAAGCGCTCGCGGACGCCCTCGGCGCGGCAGTTGGCGCGTCCCGGGCTGCGGTTGACTCCGGCTGGTATCCCCACTCCTACCAGGTGGGCCAGACCGGCAAGACCGTGTCACCGCAGCTCTACATCGCTGCCGGGATCTCAGGGGCCATCCAGCACCGTGCCGGGATGCAGACGTCCAGGGCTATCGTTGCGATCAACAAGGATCCGGAAGCGCCGATCTTCGCGTTCGCAGATCTCGGTGTTGTCGGCGACCTGCACACCGTGCTGCCCGCCGTCACCGCCGAGGTTGCAGCCCGAAAGAGCTGAGGAGAAGCCCGTGTTGCGCGTCTATCTCGACCACGCCGCCACCACGCCGATGCTGCCGGCGGCGATTGAAGCGATGCAGCGCGAGCTCGTCCGGGTCGGCAACGCCTCGTCGCTGCACGGCTCCGGTCGGGCTGCCCGGCGGGTCGTGGAGGAGTCGAGGGAGGCCATCGCCGGCTGTGTCGGAGCGCGCCCGGCCGAGGTGATCTTCACCTCGGGTGGCACGGAGTCGGACAACCTAGCGGTCAAGGGATCGTTCTGGTCCACGCGGGCCGCCGATCCACGCCGCCGCCGCATCGTGGTCAGCACCATCGAGCACCATGCCGTGCTGGACTCCGCCGGCTGGCTGGCCCAGGCCGAGGGAGCAGTCGTGGACTGGCTAGACGTCGACGAGCAGGGGATGATCCACCCCGCGCAGCTCACCCGGCTGGGCGGCGACGACGTGGCGACCGTGTCGGTGATGTGGGCGAACAACGAGGTCGGCGCTGTCCAACCCGTTCAGCAGGTCGCGGCCTGGGCCAGGTTGGTCGGTGCCCGCTCGCATTCCGATGCTGTGCAGGCGGTCGGTCGGATCCCGGTGGACTTCGCCGCCAGCGGGCTGGATCTGCTGACCTTCACCGCCCACAAGCTCGGCGGACCGTACGGCGTCGGCGCACTGCTGGCCAGGCGAGAGGTTGCATTGACCTCGGTCTCCCACGGTGGCGGCCAGGAGCGCGACATCCGCTCCGGCACGTTCAACGTAGCGGCCATCGCCGGCTTCGCGGCCGCGGTGCAGCAGGCGACAGCGAACCAGGCTGCGGAGTCGGCTCGGCTGCGGGGACTCCGGCGACGCCTGCTGGGTGGGATCAGCGCCGCCGTGCCCGACGCGGTCCCCAACGGGCCCGCCGACGAGGAGAACGCGCTGCCGGGTGTCGTCAACGTCAGCTTCCCCGGCTGCGACGCCGACGCGGCGCTGATGCTGCTCGACGCCGCCGGGATCGACAGCTCAACCGGCTCGGCGTGTACGGCAGGGGTGTCCCAGGGCAGCCACGTACTGGTCGCGATGGGACGCTCCGACGCTGTTGCCCGGTCGTCGCTGCGGTTCTCCCTCGGGCACTCCTCCAGCCAAGCCGATGTCGACTCGCTGCTGGCGGCGCTGCCCGAAGCGGTCCGCCGGGCCCGGCTGGCCGGCACCCTGGCACGCTGAACCGCTGCTCGGTGAAGGTTCGGCGGCGCAGAGTTCGTCCGGGTGGGGTGCGGGCATTACCGTTGGACGCTGTGGTCGGCTCCGATCCGACTGACGCCTGACACTGAGGATGTAAACGATGAAGGTTCTGGCCGCCATGTCCGGTGGAGTCGATTCCGCTGTCGCTGCCGCGCGCGCAGTGGACGCCGGCCACGACGTGACCGGAGTCCACCTCGCGCTGTCCAAGAACCCGCAGTCCTTCCGCAGCGGGGCCCGAGGATGCTGCTCGAAGGAGGACGCCGCCGACGCCCGCCGGGCAGCCGATGTGCTCGGCATCCCCTTTTACGTCTGGGATCTCTCCGACCGGTTCGCAGCAGACGTGGTCGACAACTTCGTCGCCGAGTACGCGGCCGGGCGTACCCCGAACCCCTGCCTGCGCTGCAACGAGAAGATCAAGTTCGCGGCGGTGCTGGAACGTGCAGTCGCGCTCGGCTTCGACGCCGTCTGCACCGGCCACTACGCCCGGCTGGTCCGTTCCGACAACGGGGTGGCCATGTATCGATCCGCGGACGCCGAAAAGGACCAGTCGTACGTGCTCGGCGTCCTGACCGCGGCTCAGCTGGCCCGTTCGGTCTTCCCCCTGGGTGGCGCACTGAAGTCCGAGGTCCGGGCGGAGGCCGAGCAGCGCGGACTGCTCGTCGCCAACAAGCCCGACAGCCACGACATCTGCTTCATCGCCGACGGCGACACCGCGGGGTTCCTTTCGCGCCGGCTGGGGTCGGCTCCCGGTGACATCGTCGACGCCGACGGGGCCAAGGTGGGAGACCACTCCGGCTCTCACCAGTTCACCATCGGCCAGCGGCGCGGTCTTCGGCTCGGAGTGCCGGCCGTGGACGGGAGGCCGCGGTACGTACTCGACATCTCACCCGTCACCAACACCGTCACCGTCGGGCCACAGGAGGCGCTGGATGTCAGCTCCATCGTCGCCGGCGCACCCACCTGGACCGGCGAGCCGATCACCGGTTCCTGGACCGGCCTGGTGCAGGTCCGCGCCCACGGCAGCGCGATGCCTGCCCGCGTGCTCGCTGCTGCTGATCAGCTCGAGGTGATCCTGGAAGCGCCCGCCGCCGGCATCGCCCCCGGGCAGGCCGTGGTTCTCTACGAGGACGACCGGGTGGTCGGCAGCGCAACCATCATCAGGACCGGCTCGTGAACCCCGTCCGTAGTACGGGCATCGGCTCCTGGCCGGGCGTCGATATGGCGCAGGCGCTGAAGATCACGTTCGCCGAGTGCCCCGACATGCCTTATCTGCCGGAGCTTCCCGCCCGGGGACCGCACGCGGCGATGATCGGGCGGGCGACCGCGCTGCTCGCTGGCATGGCGGTCGACCTGCAACCAGCCGGCTGGCGGCTGACCGACGCACCTGGCCGGGACCAGCGGCGGGCCAGGTCCACCTTGCGCGAAGATCTCGACCTGCTGGAGGAGATGGCGCAAGGCTATGCCGGAGTGATCAAGTACTCCGTGGCCGGCCCGTGGACGCTCGCCGCGACGATGGAGCGTCCTCGGGGCGACCGCGTTGTCGCCGACCGGGGCGCCCGTCGCGACCTTGGTCAGTCCCTGTCCGAGGGTCTGGTCCAGCTGGTCGGTGAGATGACCCGACGGCTGCCGGAGACCACCGCACTGGTGCAGCTCGATGAACCGATGATGCCCGCGGTGTACACCGGATCGGTCCGGACCGCCAGTGGGTTGTCCCAGCACGCGCCGGTCGATCGCGCCGAGCTGAGCGGAGCCATCGGGTACCTGGTCGAACAGCTGGGGACCGATGTCGGAGTTGTGGTGCACTGCTGTGCACCACGCTTTCCGATCCAGTTGATGCAGGCTGCCGGGGTTCGCGGTGTGTTCGCAGACATCGACCAGCTCTCCACCGCAGACTGGGATTTGGTCGGGGAGGGTCTGGAACAAGGCCTGGAGGTGGGGATGGGCGCCATGCCAGCGGGCGGGACACTGTCTGCGGACGAGGTCGCTGAGCGGGCGCTGCGGCCGATCCGGGTGCTCGAGGTGGATCCGTCCGCCGCCCGCCAGCTGGTCGTCACGCCGGCCTGTGGCTTGGCCGGACTCAGCCATGACGCTGCACTGCAGGCGATCCGTGCAGTGCGGACCGCCGCCGGGATCGTTACCGAGCAGCTCGCGGAGTAGATCCCCGCGAGCGGGTCAGCCGAAGCGTGGCGCGGGCGAACGTGACAGCATGACAGGCATGAGTGCGGCCAAGTACGTCCCAGCGGAAGCCGACATCCCAGCCCTGCGGGAGGCAGCCAAGGGCTGTCGAGGGTGTGAGCTGTGGGAGCCCGCGACCCAGGTGGTCTTCTCGGCCGGCAACCCCAACGCCAAGCTGATGCTGGTGGGTGAGCAGCCCGGAGATGTCGAGGACCAGCGTGGGCTACCGTTCGTCGGACCGGCTGGCCAGCTCCTGCAGCGGGCACTGGCCGACGCGGCCATTGCCACGTCCGACGTGTACGTCACCAACGCCGTCAAGCACTTCCGGTTCACCGTGAAGGGAAAGCGTCGCATCCACGCCACCCCACAGGTTTCGCACATCAAGGCGTGCCGCCCGTGGTTGGACGCCGAGCTTCGCCAGGTCCAACCGGGGCTGGTCGTCCTGTTGGGAGCGACAGCGGCCAAGGCGCTGCTGGGCAACGACTTCCGGATCACCCGGGATCGGGGGCACCTGATCGAGGTTGAGATGGCGGGTGCTCCGCTCCGGCTGCTGGCCACCGCCCATCCCTCCGCGGTCCTTCGTACCACCGAGGGCCCTGAGCGGGCTCAGGCGTACCAGGATCTCGTCACCGATCTCACCACGGCGGCTGCCCTGGCGAGGCCGACCTGACCCCGACCGCGGCGAAGCTGCGCGCCAGTGTCGCCGCCGCTGCCGCGGAAAACGTCGGTAGCCGGCGCTAGGGTGCGGTGTGTGGCGGAGAACACTCAGCAAGCGTCGGCCCGGTCTGGATCACAGGTGGCGGAGTCGGTGCTGGACGAGGAGACGGTGCTGGACGAGGAGACGGTGCTGGACGAGGAGACGGTGCTGGACGAGGAGACGGTGCTGGACGAGGAAGCGGCGGAGCCGAACCTGGCGGTCGCGGAGGCTGGCCTGAAGGCAGCCGAGCAGCAGGCAGCGCCTACGCCGGAGGCGAGGGAGCAGCATGCCGAGCTGTCCGACCGGCTGAACGAGGCCCGGTGGCGCTACCACGTCCTCGATGCCCCCACCATCTCCGATGGAGAGTTCGACGCGATGATGCTAGAGCTCAACAAGCTGGAGAGCCAATTCCCCGCACTGCGTACCCCGGACTCACCCAGCCAGCAGGTCGGCGGGCCGCCGGCGACCACCTTTGCTCCGGTGCAGCACCTGCAGCGCCTGATGAGCCTGGACAACGTCTTCTCGATCGAAGAGCTGGACCGCTGGGCCGGTCGGGCGATCCGCGAGCTGGGGGAGGAGCGGATCCAGCGTTCCGGCTATCTGTGCGAGCTGAAGGTGGACGGCCTGGCGCTGGATCTGGTGTACGAGAACGGGCGGCTCAGCCGGGCCGCTACCCGCGGGGACGGCCGGGTCGGTGAGGACGTCACCGCGAACGTACGCACCATCGCCACCACCCCGGAACGGCTCCGCGGCGACGACGTCCCCAGTCTGCTGGAGGTGCGGGGGGAGGTGTTCTTGCCTGTGGAGGAGTTCGCCAGGGTGAACGAGTCGCTGGTGGCTGACGGCAAGGCGCCGTTCGCCAACCCGCGGAACGCTGCAGCCGGATCCCTGCGACAAAAGGATGCCAAGGTGACAGCCAGCCGCAACCTCGGCTTCGTGGTGCATGGGATCGGTGCGGTGGAGGGGTTCCGTCCGGACCGCCAGTCAGAGGCGTACCAGGCCATCGCGCGCTGGGGGCTGCCGACCAGTCCGCACGCCCGGGTGTGCCCCACGCTGGAGGAGGTACACCGCTTCATCGAGTACTTCGACGAGCATCGGCATTCGGTTGCACACGAGATCGACGGTGTGGTGGTCAAGCTGGACGAGCGGGAGGTGCAGGACCAGCTTGGTTCGACCACCCGGGCGCCGCGGTGGGCGATCGCCTACAAGTACCCGCCGGAGGAGGTCACCACCAAGCTCCTCGACATCCGGGTCAACGTGGGACGGACCGGTCGGGTCACTCCGTTCGGTGTGATGGAGCCGGTGCTGGTGTCCGGGTCAACGGTCGGGGTGGCGACCCTGCACAACGCCAGCGAGATCAAACGCAAAGGCGTGCTGATCGGGGACACGGTCGTGCTGCGCAAAGCCGGCGACGTCATCCCAGAGATCGTCGGACCGGTGGTGGACCTGCGCAACCCCGATGAGGTCCGCGAGTTTGCGATGCCCACCTCTTGCCCAGAGTGCGGCTCCCCGCTGCGGCCGGAGAAGGAGGGCGACGCCGACCTGCGCTGCCCCAACTCCCGGTCCTGTCCGGCCCAGCTGCGGGAGCGGCTGTTCCACCTCGCCAGCCGGCAGGCGCTGGACATCGAGATGCTCGGATACCAGGCGGCACAGGCGCTGCTCGACGCCGGGCTGCTGACCGATGAGGGAGACCTGTTCGACCTCACGGCCGAGAAGCTCACCACAGCCGAGTTCTTCACCACCAAGAACCAGAAGCTGTCAGCCAACGGTGCCAAGCTGCTGGCCAACCTGGAACAGGCAAAGACTCGCCCGCTGGACAAGTTCCTGGTCGCGCTCACCATCCGCCACATCGGCAAGGGAGTTGCACCCGATATCGCGGCCGCGTTCGGTGACATCGATGCGCTGGCCAACGCCACCGCGGAGGAGCTGGCGGCAGTCGACGGCATCGGTCCCACCCTGGTGACCGCGATTCTCGACTGGTTCGCCGAACCCTGGCATCGCCAGATCATCGACAAGTGGAAGGCCGCCGGCGCGGTGATGCGCGCCGAACCCACCGAGCACCTGGACCAGAGTCTGGCCGGGCTGAGTGTGGTGGTGACCGGCTCCCTGGAGGGCTACACCCGAGACAGCGCAGCCCAGGCCATCACCAGCCGCGGCGGCAAGGTAGCCGGCTCGGTGACCAAGAAGACGTCCTTCGTCGTCGTCGGGGACTCACCCGGCTCCAAGTACGACAAGGCTCTGGCGCTCAAGGTTCCGATCCTGGACGCAGCGGGATTCCAGGTTCTGCTGGAGTCGGGTCCCGAGGCGGCCAATGCCTTAAGCCGAGTCGGCGATCCCACCGAGGCGATAGGTAGTTAGTTAGTGACCGGCTTGCAGCGTATCTGCGGCCCGGCGATGTGCGGCGGGTACCTCAACGAGAAGTCCAGCCATCCCCGCAGGGGATGGCTGGACTCTGTGCAGTAAGGCTCTACCAGCGTTCGGTCAGGGCCTCGACATCACATCACCGCTGATCGGGACGCCGGCTAGTCGACGTCCACCAGCTTATCGATGCTGGATGCACTGAGAGTCTGAGCTGGGACGGTGTAGATGCGTCTTGAATGGTTAGAACGAATATTCTTGATGTTGGTTGCATAAGCGTTGTAAGAAACCGTGTCGGCGAGACGGTGGACGATCTCGTTATTGTTCCTGGTGCTGTTCACTGTGAAGTTCTGGGATCCGGTATATACCAACTTGGAACGTGTGTTCCCGCTCCACGTACCGTTGATAGTGAGAGCTTTGTGATGTACGAAGAGGTACGCCACACCATTCTTGTCCTTATCGTGCAACGCG
>CADCUO010000244.1 GCA_902805915.1 uncultured Propionibacteriaceae bacterium
ACCGACGGCGCTACCGCCATCGCCACCCTGGATGCGCTGAAGGCGGACGTCGGCTTCGAGCACCTGCTCTACGACGACCAGATCGGGAAGGTGTCCGTGGTCGGCGTCGGGATGCGCTCGCACCCCGGTGTCACCGCCAAGTTCTTCTCCGCACTCGCCGAGGCTGGCGTCAACATCGAGATGATCTCCACTTCTGAGATCCGCATCTAGGTCGTGGTGGACACCGACGACCTGGATCGTGCAGTCGTGGCCGCCCATACTGCGTTCGGGTTGGACGCTGCTGAAGATGCCGTGGTCTACGCAGGAACTGGCCGCTAGCTGAGCTCGGGTTCGGTTCTGGCGCGGATCTCGTCCTCGCCAACTCCGGGAGCGAGCTCGACCAGCACCAGACCGTTCGGCGTCACGTCGATGACGCCCAGGTCGGTGATGATGCGTTGCACCACTCCGCGGCCGGTGTAGGGCAGTGAGCACTCCTTGACGATCTTGTACGAGCCGTCGCGCGCTACGTGCTCCATCAAGACGATGACGGACTTGGCGCCGTGGACCAGGTCCATCGCGCCGCCCATGCCTTTGACCATCTTCCCGGGGATCATCCAGTTGGCGATGTCTCCGCGCTCCGAAACCTGCATCGCGCCCAGGATGGCCGCGTCGATCTTGCCGCCGCGGATCATCCCGAACGATGTGGCCGAGTCGAACACCGAGGCACCTGGTCGCAGTGTGACGGTCTCCTTGCCTGCGTTGATCAGATCGGGGTCCTGCTGCCCGGCGTACGGGTACGGCCCGACGCCGAGCACGCCGTTCTCGGACTGCAGCACCAGCTCGACACCGTCGGCGACGTAGTTGGGCACCATGGTCGGCAGGCCGATGCCCAAGTTCACATAGCTGCCGTCGGTCAGCTCGGCGGCGGCTCTGGCAGCCATCTGTTCGCGAGCCCAGGCCATCAGGCAGCATCCTCTTCTGCGGTCTCGGACGCCACGGGCACCGGCCGGACAGTGATCTTCTCGATCCGCTTGTCCGCTGCCTGCTCCGGCGTTAGGGCGACCACACGGTGAACGTACACGCCGGGGGTGTGGACGTTGTTGGGGTCGAGGTCACCAGTGTTCACCAGCTCCTCCACTTCAGCTATGGTCACCCGCCCAGACATTGCCGCCAGCGGGTTGAAGTTCCGGGCGGAGTCCCGATAGACGAGGTTGCCGTGCCGGTCACCGCGCCAGGCCCGTACCAGCCCGAAGTCGCAGACGATGGCCCGCTCCAGCACAAAGGGCTTCTCTCCGTCTGCGGTCGCGAAGACCCGAGTCTCCTTGACCGGGGACGACACGACGACCTCACCGGAGCTGTCGTACCGCCAGGGGAGGCCGCCGTCAGCGACCTGGGTACCGACACCGGTTGCGGTGTAGAAAGCCGGGATGCCGGAGCCACCGGCACGCAACCGCTCGGCCAGGGTGCCCTGCGGGGTTAGCTCCACTTCCAGCTCGCCTTGCAGGTACTGACGGGCGAACTCCTTGTTCTCCCCGACGTAGGAGGACACCATCCGCCGGATCCGCTTCGCGGCGAGCAACCGGCCAAGTCCCCAGTCGTCGACACCGCAGTTGTTGGACACCACCTCGAGGTCGGCTGTGCCGTGCTCCAACAGGGCCTCGATCAGCACGCTCGGGATGCCGCAGAGCCCGAATCCGCCGACCGCCAGCGACGAGCCGTCACGGATGTCCGCGACGGCCGCCGCGGCACTGGGAACCACCTTGTCCATGCAATCTCCACCTAGCGGTCCATCGTCAAAGCCACCGGATCCAGTGGCCAGCGCCACCAGCCTACGGCGGCAGCCACTGGATCATGGAGGACACGAGGGGACCCGCCAGAGGATCGGGCCCGTGCCCTGGTCAGCCGCGGGCATTGAGCGCTGTGGAGGTCGACGTGGCATCTACGACAGAGGTGTAGCGGCGCTCCTGTGCCATCCGCAGGCCAATGATGCCGAAAGCAAACATCACCGGCAGTGCGGCGTTGCCTAGCGAGGTCACCTGCACGATACCGACCGCCAGCGGGATCTGGAACGCGAGCAGCCAGGCCGGCAACTTCGGACGAAACCCGTTGTGCAGCAGCGCAGCGCCGAGGAGCGTCGAACCGACCAACATCAGCAGCAGCCCCGGCATCCCGAGCAGGACCGCGATCTCGAAGAACGAGTTGTACGTCGTCCACTGCGTCCAGTAGTCGCAGAACACCGCGACGCATGCCCACACGTAGCCGAGCAACGCGACCCGCCAGGCCCACTTCTCGAACCCTGCAGGTTGGCGTCGGCGGTGCACCACGAACGCGCACAGGGTGAACGCAACGAATACCGGCAGCCAGGCCTTCCCGTACGTCAGATACACCGCGTCGGGGTTGGCCCAGTCCAGTAGCGGCCGCAGCGCAGCACGGGCGGGATCCGACCAGACAGCGGTCGACCGAAGCTCCAGGTCCTCTCTGCCGGCAGCGGTGTTGTGCCTCGACAGGGCATGTAGCTGCCCGACAACTAGGCCGACCCAGGCCATGACCCACGCGAACTGACCAACCTTGCCTTGCTGGTCCCTCGACTCCAACATCGTTCCTCCCTCCAACGTCGGCCGACCCGGTGCCTTACCGACAGATGAAACGCTAGGAACGCTGATGCGCCGCGTCGTCCACTGCAGAGTTGAACGATCTCCACCCCTGGTTTGACGGACAGCAGCCCCTCACCGGCATACGCTCGAAGTCGTGGTCAGGGTGCTCAGCCGGCCCCGCGACGCCACCTTGCCGGCGGCGGTCTGCCCGGCGGTGATCTGCGTGGTCGGTGTCGTCGAGCTCGCAGCCTTGCGCACGCACGGCTGGGGATACGGCGCCGCAGTCGAGGTGGCAGCCTGCACCCTGCTGGTGTGGCGGCGACGCAACCCGCTTGTCTTCGCAACCCTGGCAACGGTCGTGCAGATGGTGATGCCCTGGGTCGGCCCGCAGCTGCACGAGGCGAGCACGCCAATCTTGATCGGGGCGGTGTCGGCGTTCTCGCTGGCTCGGTGGGTGCACGACCTGCGCGGCCTGGTCGGCCTCGGTGTGATGGCCTCAGCCATCCTCGCCGCGTACGTCTTCGTGGATGCCCGCAGCCACAACTGGTCTGACGTCGTCTTTGTCAGCGCACTGCTTGTACCGCCGTATGTCTTTGGCCGGATCACCCGCAGGCTGGCCGACCAGAAGGCGCTGCTGGAGCAACAGCAAGAGCTGGTCAAGCGCGAAGCGGCGCGGGATGAACGGGACAGGATCGCGCGCGAGCTGCATGATGTGATCGCGCACTCGGTGAGTGCGATGGTCGTCCAGACGGCGGCCGCTCAGGACCTGGTCCGCTCCGATCCTGAAAAGGCCGAGGAGGTTTTGGCCGCTGTTGCCGCCACCGGGCGACGGGCTCTGTCCGAGACCGGCCGGCTGCTGCACCTGATCCGCGACGACGCCGATGAGCTGGGACTGCAGCCGGCGCCGGGACTTTCCGATCTCCCCAGCCTGGTCGAGCGGTTCCGTGCCCACGGTCTGCAGGTGGCGATGGAGGTGGACGAGCCGCTCCCACCGCTACCGGCCGGGGTAGACGTCTCGGCGTACCGGATCGTGCAGGAGGCGCTGACCAACGCGCTGCGCTACGGCGCCGACCGGAATGCGGCCCTGCGCCTGACCAGCACGCCAACGACTTTGTCGATCTGTGCCTCCAACAGCAGCAGCGGACTCACCGGAGTGGGCAGCGGGCTGGGCCTGCTGGGGCTGGCCGAGCGGGTGAAGCTCATGGGCGGTGAGCTATCGCACGGCGTCACGGGCGACGGACAGTTCCGGCTTGACGTCACGTTGCCGTTGGCGGCGCGATGACCGGCGTGGTCATCGCCGATGACCAGGAGCTGATCCGGACCGGTCTGGAGATGGTCCTGGCGACCCGCGGTCTCGACGTTCTCGGTGTCGCGGCAGACGGTCGCGAGGCGGTGGAGAAGGTACGGCAGACCCGCCCCGACGTGGTGCTGATGGACATCCGGATGCCGGTGCTGGACGGGATCCGGGCCACTGCTGAGATCGTCCGCGCCGGTCTGCCGACTCGGGTGCTGGTGCTCACCACCTATGACCTCGACTCCTACGTCTACAGCGCACTCAAGGCCGGGGCCGCCGGCTTCGTGCTCAAGGCCACTCCGCCGGACCGCCTGGTGGCTGGGGTGGAGACTGTCGCAGCGGGGGAGTCCCTGCTCGCCTCGTCCTTAACCCGCCGGCTGATCGAGGAGCACATTCGACGTCCCCCGCCCGCGCACGGCGTTCCTCGACCACTCCAGGGCCTGACTGAACGCGAGCTGGAGGTATTCACCGTCATCGGTCGTGGACTGTCGAACGAGCAGATCGCGCGACGGCTGGTGGTCAGCGAGGCGACGGTAAAGACGCACGTGAACCGGATCCTCGCCAAGCTCGCCGTGACCAGCAGGGTGCAACTGGTCGTGCTGGCGTACGAGACCGGGGTAGTCCGGCCGGGAGATAGCGGACGTGAGCTGATGGAGTGACGCCCTCCCGAGCATCCTGAAGGGATCGTGAGGTCCCCAATGGGTTTGTCGGGTGCACCGAGCTTCCCCAGTCGTCGCGCTGTGCAACGTCCTTGACGTCAGTTGCTCCCTGCCGGTGTGTGGGTCCGTCAGCTTGACCAGGTTTGCGGGGTCAGTCCAGCCTCGACCAGGACGGCGCTGAGATTGGCGACCGCCTA
>CADCUO010000245.1 GCA_902805915.1 uncultured Propionibacteriaceae bacterium
CTGCCGCATCCGGACGGGGTCCGCCTGAACGTGGAGCTGTCGATCGCGCATTCCCCAGACCGCGACGTTGGCGACGCCCTTGACGCTCATGAGCTTGGGGCGGATCGTCCACCGCGACAGAACCGACAGGTCGACCAGGTCCTGCGACTGTGACGACAGCCCGACCATCATCACCCGGTTCGCCGCCGAGGTGGGCTGGAGCATCACCGGGGCCTTCGAGGCGTTGGTGAGCAGGGCACCCTGCGTCAGACGTTCCTGCACCACCTGGCGCGCCCGGATGGGGTCCGTCCCCTCCTCGAAGGTCATGACGATGGAGGACAGGCCGGGGATCGATGACGACTGCATTCGGTCCACCCAGGCGACGCCGCTCAGCAGGTTCGACTCGAGCGGCACCGTGACGAGGTCCTCGACCTCCTGCGCCGACAGGCCCAGGGCCTCCGACTGGACCTCCACCGTGACCGGAGCGAACTCCGGCACCGGCTCGATCGGGGTTGCCCGCAGCTGCACCACCCCCATGACCGCGCCAGCTACGGCGAGGATGAGGACGAGGACACGGGCGCCAACGCTCGCCCCGACGACTCGACGGATCATCGTGCCGGCCCTAGCGAGGACACTGCCGACATCCAGGGCGTGGCGAACCGAGGCGGCCAGCCGCCGCGTCTGCAGGCATTTCCCGAAGTTCGCGGGTGAAACGTTGCGTTCGCTCCACCTACCCCGGCAGTGGCCAGGATGAGCAATCGGAATTTTAGGCATGCTTCGATGAACTTGCGCACAAGAGTCTCCCCCCGAGAAGCGCGTGTTATAAGCCCGCTACATACGTACTTATAAAACGCTTAGACACTGCTATTGAATATCGCCCGTACGCACGCCTGTCAAGAGCTACTCGGGGTCACTATTTTCCCCATGCGACCTCGTGGAGGACGATGAGAAGCTGGTACGGGCACTGCAGCGAGGCCTCCCCCAATCTCATGGCGCGATCCGCGCTCGACGGTCGTCGCTGCGCTGGAAGCCGGAGCGCCGCCTCGAAAGGGGCAGCGACTACTCCAGCAGGTCGGGAACTAGGTTTTGGTCACACCACAATCAGACGCGGGGCGCGACTGGCCTTCCCCGCTTCGCTCACTCATTGAGCCGACCACCGATGTGCAGAGGCTTCGCGGCGTGTAGCAGGATCAGCGTATGACTTTGAGCGACGTGGCGACCCAGGCGCGGGTGGACATTGCTGAGGGCCGCACCGCCCTTGGCATCGAGCTGGGTTCCACCAGGATCAAGGCGGTGTTGATCGGACAGGACTATGCACCCCTTGCCGTCGGTAACCACGACTGGGAGAACCAGCTGGTTGACCGGCTCTGGACCTACTCCCTGGATTCTGTCTGGACTGGGCTCCAACAGTGCTACGCGGCGCTGGTACAGGATGTGAGACAGCGATATGACGTCGAGCTGACCTCGGTCGGCGGACTTGGCGTCTCGGCCATGATGCACGGCTATCTCGCCTTCGACTCCGATGGTGAGTTGCTGACGCCATTTCGAACATGGCGGAACACCAACACCGGTGAGGCTGCCGAGCAGCTGAGTGCCGTGTTGGGCCACAACATTCCCCATCGATGGAGCGTTGCGCACCTGTTCCAAGCCATCCTGAACGGCGAGGAGCATGTCGGCGACATCAGCCACCTGACCACGTTGGCCGGCTATGTCCACTGGCAACTTACCGGCGAGAAGGTGCTCGGGGTCGGTGACGCCAGCGGCATGTTCCCGATTGACGCTGCCACCGGCGGTTACGACGCGAAGATGCTGGCGCAGTTCCATGAGCTCGCCGCAGGGCGTGGAGTCGAACTCTCCTTGGCCGAGCTTTTGCCGACGATCCGGTCGGCTGGGGACTCGGCGGGCAGGCTCACCGAACAGGGTGCGAAGCTGCTCGACCCAAGTCAACGACTCAGTCCAGGTGTCTTGGTGTGCCCACCCGAGGGTGACGCCGGGACCGGCATGGTGGCCACCAACTCGGTCGCTCCGCGCACCGGGAACGTGAGCGCGGGAACGAGCATCTTCGCCATGGTGGTGCTGGAGCACGAGCTCAGCCGAGTGCACCGCGAGCTGGATCTGGTCACCACGCCGGCTGGAGAGCCGGTGGCGATGGTGCACTGCAACAACGGTGCCAGCGAGATCAACGCCTGGGCCGGCCTGTTCGCCGAGTTCGCCGAGGCACTGGGCGTCAAGGTGGATACCTCGACCATCTTCGAGACGTTGTTCACCTCAGCTCTGCGGGGGGCAGCCGACGGCGGCGGGTTGATGGCCTACAACTATCTTTCGGGCGAGCCGATCACTGAGCTCGAGGAGGGCCGCCCACTGTTCCTGCGCGCCCCGGACAGCGAGCTCAACCTGGCCAACTTCATGCGAGTGCAGCTGTTCGCCTCGCTCGCCACGTTGCGGATCGGGATGGACGTGCTGCAGAAGGACGAGGGCGTGCGGCTTGACCGCATGTTCGCTCACGGTGGCTTGTTCAAGACCAGGGGCGTGGCGCAGGGCTTTCTTGCCGCCGCCATCGACACGCCGGTGACCGTCGGCGAGACCGCCGCTGAAGGGGGTGCGTGGGGGATTGCGACACTGGCTGCTTACGCCGCGAGGCGCGCACCCGGCGAGAGCCTGATCGACTTCCTCAGCAATAAGGTCTTCGCCGACGCGCCGGTGGAGACAACGCAACCGGACACCGCCGACATCGCAGGCTTCGACGTGTTCATGCAGCGATATGTCGCCGCACTTCCGGTGGAGCGAGCGGCTGTCAGCCACGGCGTGTGACCCGGCGGTACCGGACTAATGCACAGCCGACGGTGCAGCGGGTGATAGTGCTAAAGGTGTGAATTCCGCACCGCCGTCGAACCGTGCGCTGGACCGGGAAATCTTCGCACTCGCTATCCCGGCCTTCGCCACGTTGGTCTCCGAGCCGCTGCTGCTCCTCGCCGACTCAGCGATCATCGGACACCTCGGAACCCCACAGCTCGCCGGTCTCGGTGTTGCCGCCAATGTCATCGGCATCCTGGCCGGTCTGTCGATCTTCCTGGCATACGGCACGACGGGGACGGTGGCTCGAAGGTTGGGCGCGGGTGACCGACCGGCCGCGCTTGCTGGTGGGATCGACGGGATGATTCTGGCGGTCGGTCTGGGAGTGGTGTTGTGCCTGATCCTGCAGCTGATGCTGGCGACCGTGATCGGGTGGTACGGCGTCGAGCCGGTAGTGGCCGACGCCGCGACGCGATACCTCCGCATCGCCGCCTGCGGGCTGCCTTCAGTTCTGCTGCTGCTAGCCAGCACTGGCGTCCTCCGCGGGCTGCAGGACACCCGGACTCCGCTCTACGTGGCGGTGATCACCAACCTGGCGAACATCGTTCTCAACCTGGGGCTGGTCTACGGCCTGGACCTCGGCATCGCCGGATCAGCGCTGGGAACCTTGATCGCCCAGACCGGCGCCGCCGCGTACCTCGCCGCCATCGTCGTGCGCGGAGCTCGGCGCGAGCATGCCGAGATCCGGCTTCGCCTCGGGGGTGTGCTGGCCGCCGCCCGCTCCGGAGTCTGGCTCGTCGCCCGTACGGCCACCCTGCATGCAGCCATCACGTTGACCACTCTGGTGGCCGCGACGGGGGGAGCGGTCGGCTTGGCCGCGCACCAGGTGGTGAACTCGCTATGGATGCTGCTGGTGTTCGCGCTGGACGCTATCGCGATCGCCGGTCAGGCCATCATCGGGCGCCAGCTGGGAGCCGGCGAGGTCGCCCAGGCCCGCAGCATGACGCAGCGGATGGTCGGTTGGGGTGTCGTCTCCGGGGTGGTGTTCGGAGGTTTGGTGCTGCTGACCCGACCGCTGTATATCGGGGTGTTCACACCGGACACCGACGTACAGCAACTGGTAGGTCGGGTGCTGGTGGCAGTGGCAGTGATTACGCCGATCGCGGGCGTCGTCTTCGTGCTGGACGGGGTGCTGATTGGCGCGGGCGACGGTCGGTACCTGGCCCTGGCCGGCCTGCTCGCCCTGCTTGCGTACGCACCGCTGGCCTTGCTGGTCAACGCCCAACACGGCGGTCTGGTCTGGCTGTGGGTGGCCTACGGCGGCTTCATCATCGCCCGGATGACCACCTTGGTGCTGCGGGCCCGCAGTGACCGTTGGATCCGCGTGGGCGCCTTGTGACGCTGACTAGTTCGCCGCCTCCCGATTGCGGGTCAAGGCGCTCGCCGGCAGACCGCGGATGGAGGCGTCGAGCACTTCGATCGTGTGTGCCATCGCTATCTGCGACCCGGCGCGTTCCAGACCGCCCGCAACCTGCATGAGGCAGCCCGGGTTGGCGGTCACCAACAGGGAGGCGCCGGTCGCCACGATGTTGGCGGCTTTGCGGTTGCCGAGCTCACGCGCGGGCTCGGGGTTGAGGATGTTGTAGATTCCCGCCGACCCACAGCACAGGTCGGCGTCGGCGATCTCTCGCAGCTCCAGGCCGGGGATGGCCCGCAGCAGCGCTCGCGGTTGGGCACGGATGCCCTGCGCGTGCGCCAGGTGACAGGCGTCGTGGTAGGCAACGCTCAGTTCCAGTGGGTGCCTCGGTGCCACCGGACCGAGCTCGGCGAGGATTTCTGAGATATCGCGGACGGCGGCCTCGAACCTGGCCGCTCGTTCGGCGTAGTCGGGGTCGTCGGCGAGCAGGTCGGCGTACTCCTTCATGGTGGACCCGCAGCCGGCCGCATTGACGACCACGAAGTCCACACCGGCGCCCTCGAACTGGTCGATGGTTCGCCGGGCGTACGCCTGCGCCTCGGTCTCCCGGCCGTTGTGCACCGACAGGGCACCACAGCATCCCTGGTTTCGTGGCACCACCACCTCGCAACCCTCTGCCGCCAGCACGCGGGCCGTCGCGGCGTTGACGCCCGGGAAGAACTGTCCTTGGACGCATCCGGTCAGCATGCCGACTACCGCCCGACGTGGACCGGTCGCAGGCGTCCGCTCGGGTACGCGCTCGGTCCTGGTCAGCCGCGGGGTCAAGGACTCCATCGCGGCGAGCCGCGGCGTCAGGCGTTCGAGCAGGCCGCTGCGCCGGACCATCCGGTCCAGGCCCAGACGCTGGTAGATGCGAAGCGGCCCTCGCAGCATCCGGAGCCGACGCGGGTGCGGAAACACCGAGAAGATGGTGGCCCGAAGCAACCGGTCAGCCGGGGCCCGCTCGTAGTTGCGCTCGACCTGTGAGCGGGTCGCCTCGATCAGCTTGTCGTACTGCACGCCCGACGGGCAGGCCGTGACGCAGGCCATGCAGCCCAGGCAGGCGTCCCAATGCTGGACCATGGAGTCCGACATCGGCTCACCTTCGAGGCCCTGCTTCATCAGATAGATCCGCCCCCGCGGTGAGTCCATCTCCTCTCCCCACAGCGAGTACGTCGGGCAGGTGGTCAGGCAGAATCCGCAGTGCACGCAATCGCCGACCAGGGCCGGATCCGGCGGGTGGTGTTCGTCGAAGGCGCCACGCACCACCGGCGACGGCAGCGACACCGGCTCAGGTCGCGATCGGCTGTCGGTCGGTCCCATCAGATGCCCCCTACGAAACGGCCCGGCGAGAGCCGGTGCTGC
>CADCUO010000246.1 GCA_902805915.1 uncultured Propionibacteriaceae bacterium
CCACTTCGCCAACTGCGCCTGCGTGATCGCCTTCCGCTGCGACAACGTCAACTCCATCCAGTGAGGATTCCCACGCGGGCAACTCCAGATGAGTCAACGACACGACCTACGCGGGCATCTTGGATGAGTCAACGCGGCAGTTGGTGGTTGCGGCGGGGGACCGCTATCGTGAGTCGCTGCACGACGGCAGGCCCGGGCGCATAGCTCAGTTGGTTAGAGCACCTGGTTTACACCCAGGGGGTCCCCAGTTCGAGTCTGGGTGTGCCCACCCGATCAAGCCCGGTGACGGGTGGTTGCCGGAGGACGGACCTGCGTTGAGCTGTCCCTCGGACCACGTTGTCCAAGTGCGGCGCTTCCTCCGAAGGTTTCGCGATCCCCTGATCTTCGCGACACCGTTCGGTTCTGACAGCACCGACACGGTACCGTTTCGTTACCAGGTGGCAAAGCGGAACACGCCGACAGTCCTTTGTGCCGGGTCTTTGTCGCCAAACCCAACGAGGGTAGAGGTCTTGACCGTTTCCTGAGCAACGACTGCGGGTAAACCGCTGCCCGGCTCAAGGTCTGCCCGTCAGTCTTTGTATGTCGGACGGGGGACCGGCGAAGGCGGGGGGATCTGACGCAGGACGCACGACCGCTGTAAAACGCTTGGATGGTTGGGATGTCGGGGGACCACAGCCATCCAGGAGTCGCGGCAGACGTAGTTCGGGGGAACATCCTCTGCCACAAGGCGTTCACCATCAGGCGGGGCGGGTCATGCCCACCTTGCCTGATGGTGTTCGGCCGGCGATAAGGCCAGCTGCGATCGGCCCGCTCGTTCTTGCCCGCTCATTCCTGCCCACTCATTCCTGACTGAAAGCCAGCGCCGCGGCGCCAAGCAGACCAGCGTTGTCCAGGATCGCGGGGCGAACCTCGAGGTCGACAACATAGTCGAGTACCGCGAAGTCGCGGAGGTGGCGCCGCAGCGGCGCGAAGATCACCTCGCCAGCCTTGGCCACTCCACCACCGAGCACGAAAGTTCGAACATCCAGCTCGGTCGCTGTGGTGGCGATGCCCGCCGCCAATGCCCGCATGCCATGGTCGATCACAGCCGAGGCGATCGGGTCGCCCGCGCGCGCGTCGTCGGTCAGCGCTTTGGCGTCGTCGCCTCCTGACCACCCCTGGTCTCTGGCCGCGGCGACCAGCGCCGGCCCACGCGCGTACATCTCGACGCATCCGTGGCAGCCGCACACGCACTTGGGCCCCCACGCGTTCACACTGATGTGCCCGAGATGGACGGTGTTGCCTGTCCGCCCGGCGAAGAGCTTGTTGTCGAGTACGGCGCCGCCGCCGACGCCGGTCGACAGCACCATCCCGACCATGGAGTCGACATCCTCGCCGGCTCCCAGCCAGTGCTCACCGAGAGCGAAGCAGTGACCGTCGCCGGCGAGGGCGACGTGCGGGGCGACGCCGAGCTCCTCCTTCACCAGCGCCACCACCCGGGCCGAGATCTCGAAGTTCCGCCACGCGCCGATGTTGACCGGGGAGATGGTCCCCGCGGGTCCGTTGACCGGACCGGCCGACCCCACACCCACCCGTAGGGGCCGGTCAGGGTGCGTGACGTGGGCCAGCACCGACGTGATGGCCTCGGCGACTGAGTCGAAGACCTCGCCTCCGTCGGCGGTGCGCGGCGTGGGGCGGACCGTCTGGCGGATAAGGCCGCCGTCGCGGTTGACGAGGGCAACAGCGATCTTGGTGCCGCCGATGTCGATAGCAAGCACCTGCTCGCTCATTGCTGCTCCCGTCGTCTCGATGGTCGAGGTGAGCCTAGTGGCAACGGTGCATGCTGAGGTCCGCTCCTTCGCCTAGGATGGAGCATTGTGGCTGGCCCTGACTTCTCTATTTCCCTCTCCGAGCTTGATATGGCGCTGCGCTCCATCGAGGCAGTGATCGACCCCGAGTCCAAGCGTGCCGAGATCGCTCAGCTGCAGGAGGAAGTGTCGGCCCCGGACCTGTGGAACGACCAGGAGAACGCGCAGCGCGTGACCTCCAAGCTGTCCGGCCTGCAGAATGAGGTGGACCGGGTGGAAAGCCTGCGTTCCCGCCTGGATGACCTCGCGATCATGGTCGAGCTGGGGCAGGAGGAGGGCGATGCAGCCAGCATGGCGGAAGCCGAAACCGAGCTTCGCGCGCTGCAGAAGGCAATCGCCGCCCTTGAGGTCCGGACTCTACTGTCGGGGGAGTACGACGAGCGCGAGGCGCTGGTCACCATCCGCTCCGAGGCCGGGGGTGTGGACGCGGCCGACTTCGCAGCGATGCTGCTTCGGATGTACCTGCGTTGGGCCGAGCGACACGGCTACGGTACCGAGGTCTACGACACCTCCTACGCCGAGGAGGCGGGTATCAAGTCAGCCACCTTCACCGTGCGTGCCCCGTATGCCTACGGCACCTTGTCGGTCGAACAGGGCACGCACCGGCTGGTCCGGATCTCACCCTATGACAACCAGGGACGCAGGCAGACCTCCTTCGCCGGCGTTGAGGTGCTACCGGTTACCGAGGAGGCCGACCACATCGACATCCCGGAGTCCGACATCCGGGTCGACGTCTTCCGGTCCTCGGGGCCCGGTGGGCAGAGCGTGAACACCACCGACTCCGCCGTACGCATCACCCACCTCCCGACCGGCATCGTGGTGTCCTGCCAGAACGAGAAGTCGCAGCTGCAGAACAAGGCCGCGGCGATGCGGGTGCTGCAGTCGAGGCTGCTGGACAAGATGCGGTTGGACCGCGAGGCGGAGATGAACGCCCTCAAGAGCGACGGTGGCAACAGCTGGGGTTCGCAGATGCGTTCCTACGTGCTGCACCCGTACCAGATGGTGAAGGACCTGCGGACCGACTTCGAGGTGGGCAATCCCGACGCCGTGTTCGACGGCGAGATCGACGGCTTCATCGACTCTGGCATTCGGTGGCGTCGCACCAGTGAGCTAGCGACCAGCTGAACTCAGCCCAGCCGATCTACCGGCGAAGACTCGCCCACCTCGACACACCTCAGTGGCGTTATATCTGCAAGATCACGAAATGGTCACTTAGACTCGACCTGGCCGTACGGGCACCAAACGCGTGCCGCTTCCGTCGTCTACTCCTGGTCCGAGGCTTACTGTGATCCGTTTTGAGGGTGTCTCCAAGACCTATGAGGGTCAGCGCCGCGCCGCTCTCTCCGGGGTCGACGTCGAGATAGAGAAGGGTGAGTTCGTCTTTCTAGTCGGTGCCTCCGGGTCTGGGAAGTCGACCTTCCTGCGTCTCATCCTGCGTGAGCAGCGGGCCACCAGGGGCAAGGTCTTCGTGGCCGGCCGGGAACTGAGCAAGCTGCACAGCTGGAAGATCCCGGCCATGCGGCGTCAGATCGGTACGGTCTTCCAGGACTTCCGGCTGCTGCCGAACAAGACGGTAACCGAGAATGTCGCCTTCGCGCTCCAGGTGATCGGCAAGCCCGCAGCCACCATCAAGAAGGTGGTGCCGGAAGTTCTGGACCTGGTGGGCCTGGACGGCAAGGGCGGCCGGATGCCCGAAGAGCTCTCCGGCGGCGAGCAGCAACGGGTGGCAATCGCGCGCGCGTTCGTCAATCGCCCGATGATCCTGATCGCCGACGAGCCCACCGGCAACCTCGATCCGGCAACCAGCGTGGGGATCATGAAGCTGTTGGACCGGATCAACCGGTCCGACACCACGGTGCTGATGGCAACGCACGACTCCACCATCGTGGACCAGATGCGCAAGCGGGTGATCGAGCTCGACGACGGGGAAGTGGTTCGGGACCAGAGCCGTGGCGTCTACGGGTACCAGTAGTGGCCGCCACAGTGACCTGGCTACGTCGCCCACCTCATATTGCTAGGGACAGCTGATGCGTTTCCGCCATATCTTCTCCGAGACCCGTCATGGGCTTCGCCGAAACCTCACCATGACCCTCGCGGTCATCATGACCATGTGGGTCTCCCTGTCACTGTTCGGGGCGGGCCTGCTGGCCAACCAGCAGGTCGACCTGATGAAGGGCCGCTGGTACGACAAGATCGAGATTTCGGTGTTCCTCTGCACCAAGGACACCCGAGGAGACCAGTGCTCCCCCGGTCAGGAGGTCACTGCAGCCCAGAGGGAAACGATCCGCCAGACGTTGGAGCGGAACCCCGAGGTGGCACCCGGCGGGGTCTACTTCGAGAACAAGACCGAGGCGTTTGCGGAGTTTCGCAAGGCTTATGTCGGGAACCCGATCCAGGACTCCTTGACCGTTGACCAGATGCAGGAGTCGTTCCGGGTCAAGCTCGCCAACCCCGAGCAGTACGAGGGCGTGGTCAGCTCGGTAGCGGGCCTGCCCGGGGTGCAGGCGGTGCAGGATCTGCGGAAGTATCTGGACCCGTTCTTCAGCTGGCTCAGCCTGCTCCAGTGGGGGACCATCATCGCGTCGGCGCTGCTCTTGTTTGCCGCAGCCCTGCAGATCGGCAACACAATTCGTTTGGCCGCATTTGCACGACGTCGCGAAATAGGCATCATGCGCCTCGTTGGTGCGAGTAACCTCTACATTACTTTGCCGTTCCTGTTCGAAGCGGTGATATCGGCTTTGCTCGGCGCAGCACTCGCATGCGTAACACTGGTATCAGGCGTTTACTTCATTATCACCAAAAAGGCTGAAGTCTCAATTCAGTCTTTACCTTGGATTGGGCGCGACCAAGCGTTACTCGCCTGCGCGGGGGTTGCGACGGTAGGTCTTCTTCTGGCTATCATCCCCACGTTGATAACGACGAGAAAGTACTTGAGAGTGTGATCGGGTCTAACCCTCAATCGCCTCTTTAGGAATCGGCCGGGGCTGAGATGACACCAAACGAATGGGGTTAGTTGTGGTTCCGGATCTATCTGAGGCAGCCAGAGGCATATCGACCCGCCTACACCAGGTCAGGCGCGACGCCTCGATCCGAACGGTACGGAACCTGGCCGCCACCGCGGCGGCCGCTGCGCTCGTGCTGGGCTTGCTGACGCCCTCAGCGGCGGCCGACGACCTCACCGAGCAGCGCGACAAGGTCGAGGAACAGATCGCCCGAACCCAGCGCGACTTGAACGAGTCGACCAAGCAGCTGTCTGCTGCAGCAGTCGCCGTGCAGCGAGCGCAGAGCTCGCTGGAGGCGGCCAGAACTGAGCTGACTGGAACACGTCGCGACCTCGCGGCGGCTCAACGTGCCGATGCTGCGATGGCGGCCAAGCTGCAGCAAGCCCAAGCCGATCTGGCCGCGGCCAAGGCTGCGGTGATCGCTGGCCAGCGCAGGATCGATGCCGAGACCAGGATGGCCGGGGAGATGGTGCGCCACCAGTATCAGCAGCAGACGAACTTGCTGCCGATCGCGATCCTGGCCGAGAGCAGCTCCACCGCCGACCTACAGACCCGGTTGCAGTGGTCGACGACGATGTTCGACTCCACCAAGGCCCGCATTGACCGACTGACCGCGCTGCAGCAACAGCTGAAGGACCAGCGGAGCCGACAGTCGGCGCTGGAGCACCAGGTCGCCAAGGACCGTATCGAGGCTGCACAGACGCTCCGGACCAAGGCGGAGCTGGAGCAGCGTGCCGCGCAGCAGGAGGCCAATGTCGCTCACCTGCTCCGCCAGAACACCGCGGTTCAGGCGGCGGCGGCCGCTGAGGTCGACTCCGACAAGCTGCGGTACGCCGACCTGAACGCTGAGCGGGTCTCAGTGGAGAAGCGGATCAAGGAGAGGATCGCCAAGGCCAAGGCCGAAGCGGCGCGTCGTGCAGAGGCCGCGCGTCAGGCGGCGGCACGGCAGGCGGAAGCCGAACGTCGTGCGGCCGTACGACAGGAAGCAGCGGAACGTCGTGAAGCGGCGCGCCGGGCTGCGTCGGACCGCGCGGCTGCCGGCCGGGCGCAGGACAAGGCCGCAGCACGAGCCCAGGCTAGGCGCAGAGCAGTGGATGAGGCGGCACGTGAGCGAGCCAACCGCAGGAACTCTCAGCCGCCCAAGTCCGGTGCAGCCCCCGGCCCTCGGCGTCCCAGGAAGCCGTCACCTGCCCCAACCTCCCCGCCGCGGTCCAACCCGGACTCGGGTGGCGGTAACGACGCCAGCCATGGGTTCAGTTACCCGGTGAGCGCCCCGATCACCTCGGCGTACGGCATGCGCATGCACCCGGTGCTCGGATACTGGAAGCTCCACGACGGCACAGACTTCGGCGCCGGCTG
Source organism: uncultured Propionibacteriaceae bacterium (assembly GCA_902805915.1). Classification (GTDB taxonomy): domain Bacteria; phylum Actinomycetota; class Actinomycetes; order Propionibacteriales; family Propionibacteriaceae; genus Microlunatus. The sequence continues at coordinate 6,209 of CADCUO010000246.1, forward strand.
CGGGACGGCGATCCGAGCTCCCTACTCCGGCCGGGTCTCCGAGCGCTACTACAACGCCGGCTACGGCAACCGGTTGATGATCGACCACGGCACGGTCGGCGGCCGCTACGTCACCTCGGGCTACAACCACGCGATCCGCTACACCGTGGGGGTGGGCCAGCGCGTCAACAAGGGCGACGTCATCGGGTACGTCGGCACCACCGGGTACTCGACCGGGTGTCACCTGCACCTGATGGTCTGGGTCGACGGCAGCATGCGTAACCCGATGACCTGGTTCTGATCAGCCGCCGAGGACTCCCGATCTTGGCGGCCCGTCCCCCCGAGCGGAAACGGATTGGACGGGACGGGGATGATTGACCAATGGCAAAGGAGAAGGGCCGCAAGCTGGTCGCGCAGAACAGAAAGGCCAGGCACGACTATCACATCCACGACACCTACGAGGCCGGTATCGTGCTCGGGGGCACGGAGGTGAAGTCGTTACGGGAGGGCAAGGCTTCGTTGATCGACGCCTTCGCCACGGTCGATGACGGTGAGGTGTGGCTTCGCTCGGCCCACATCCCCGAGTACACCCACGGCACCTGGACCAACCACACGGCTCGCCGTACCCGCAAGCTGCTGCTGAACCGCCGGGAGATCTCCCGGATCCAACGCGAGCTCGCCTCCAATGGGATGACACTGATCCCGTTGTCGCTGTACTTCATGAACGGCTACGCCAAGGTGGAGCTCGCCGTAGCCTCTGGAAAGCGGGAGTACGACAAGCGTCAGACCATCGCCGAGCGCGACGCCAGGCGGGACACCGAGCGGGCTCTGGCAGCCCGGAACAGGGGAGAGTAAGTCTCCATGCCGAAGGCCCACGCCGCAGTCGTGGAACGTCGTACTCCTCCTCCTCCCGAGGCCGTTCGCACCGTCGCCGTCAGGTGGTGTGCGGCGCTCTTGGTCGGACTCGCCATCTCGTTGGGGCTCAGCACCCTGACGGCGCAACCGGCGCACGCTGCCGGCGACCAGATCGACTCCTTCGACATCTCCTACACCGTCCGACCCGACGGCGTAGTGGAGGCTACCGAAACGATCGTCTACCGGTTCGGCGCCGACTCCGGCCGCCACGGGATCGAGCGCACCTCATCGTTCGAGAGCCCTACGACGACAACAACGACGCGGTCTATACGGTGTCCAATATTCGGGTCACCAGCCCCGACAACGTGGCTACGCAGTTCAGTTCCCGAATCGATGAGGCAAAGGACGGTCGCGAGGAGCAGCTCCGGCTGCGGATCGGAGATCCTGACCGGACGATCAGCTTGCCGCGGGCCACCTATGTCCTCTCCTATGAGGTCGCTGGAGCAATGCGCTCCTTTGATGGCTATGACGAGTTCTACTGGGATGCCACCGGCCTGGACTGGCAGGCGAGCATCGAATCAGTCAACATCTCAGCCACGGTGCCTGGTGGCGCCCAGGATGTGACCTGCACCTACGGACGGGCGCAGAGCGATTCCAAGTGTGAACGCAGCCAGGCCGGCCGTACGGCGACGTTCACCCAGACCGACCTTGCCCCCGGGGAAGGCGTGACCATCGGCGTCAAGATCAAGCCGGGTCTGATCAGTGACGACAAGCCGCATCTTGAGCCGGACGGCTCCAAGCTCACACCACAGGAGAAGGCAGCTGCTGCGCTGGCGGCAGTAGTGGGTCTGGTGGTGACCATCGGTTCCCCCATCGTCGGCTGGCTGTGGTGGCGTAGACACGGTCGAGACCAGCGCTACGCCGGTCTGGCTCCCGGTACCGTCCCACTGCCCGGGCAGCCGGCTCACGTTGTCGCGAATGATCCCGACATCACCATTCCGGTCGCCTTCTCCCCACCGAAGATCCCCGTCGCTGAGGCAGGCCTGCTGATTGACGGCCAGGTCGACCCCCGTGAGACAGCTGCAACCATCATCGATCTCGCCGTCAAGGGCGCGCTGCGGGTGGAAAGCTCAGCCGAGGACGAGTTCGCGGTCACGCTGTTGGATCCCAGCCGGGCAACCGCACCACATGAGATGGTGCTCCTGAACAGCATTTTCGGCGGTCTGCCACCGGGTGCGTCCGTCGACCTCTCTAAGCCCGGCAGCATGCTTGCCGCTCACACAGCGATGGTGGCCTCGGTCCGCAACCAGGTGACAGCGCGCGGTTGGTTCCGGAAGGTACCGTCTGCGACGACCTCGGGGAGCTTCGGCTTCGGTGGGATCGCACTTGTCGTCTTCGGTGCCTTCGCCCTGGGCTCGTGGGTGTTGTGGGTGGCGCTGCCGCTGCTGCCCATCCTTCTCACCATCGCGGTAGTACGCAGGAAGCTACGGCGCGGCCAGCGGACTGCGGACGGCCGAGCGGTCTGCGACCAAGTCGAGGGATTCAAGATCTACCTCGCTACGGCGGAGGCAGACCAGCTTCAGTTCGAGGAGGGTGAGGACATCTTCTCCAAGTACCTGCCCTGGGCGATCGTGTTCGAGCTTGCTGACCGCTGGGCGAAGGTCTGCGGCGATCTGGTGCGGATGGGACGGCTGCCGGACGAGACCCCGTACTGGTACTACGGCAGCTACAACATGGCCTTCTTCAACACGTCGTTCCTCACCAGCAGCCTGACCAGTGCCGCCACCCCGGCGCCGTCCACTGGCAGCAGCGGCAGCGGCTTCGGAGGCGGTAGTTCGTTCAGCGGCGGCGGCTTCTCCGGCGGCGGTGGCGGCAGCTGGTGACGCTGACTGGGTTAGCGGACGTCGACCAGGTCGACGACGAAGATGAGCGTCTCGCCGGGCTTGATCACGCCACCGGCCCCACGGTCGCCGTAGCCCAGATGTGGCGGGATCACCAGTTGGCGGCGGCCACCGACCTTCATGCCGGCAACGCCTTTGTCCCAGCCCTGGATGACGCGGCCGGCACCCAGCGGGAAGTCCAGTGGCTCTCCCCGGTTGTACGAGGCGTCGAACTCCTCACCGGTGCTGTGGGCCACCCCGACGTAATGCACCCGCACCTGGCTGCCCGGTGTCGCCTCCGGACCGTCGCCGACCATCAGGTCGGTGATTTCAAGGTCGGCGGGCGGTGGGCCGTCGGGAAAGTCGATCTCTGGTTTCTCGGTCATGTCCCCAACCTATTACGACCCGTCTGAGGACCATCGGGCCCTATGACGACCGGGATGGTCGGCGACACCTGGGTCATGGCTGCCGGCGCGGTTGAGTCGGGGTCGATCCGGGGAACTGCCGGATGGCGTGAAGTGCAGTGGAGGGGGATCCTTGAACCATGAGTAATCCGTACCAACACCCCAGCTTGTCTATGCGAGTCACCCCTGAACAACGCGAACGTGCCGAGCACTGGTTGCAGGAGGCGTACGCGGAGGGACGGATCAGCGAGGAGGAGTTCGACCACCGCATTGGTCAGGTCATCTCCTCCGAGAGCCGGAGCGAGTTGAACCAGGCGTTCTATGGCCTGGTCCACGTCCCGACATCGTCGCGGGCACTAGGTGTGCACCCGGCGTACCAGCCGATGGTTCGCCCGGAGGCGAAGGACCAGGTCGGTCGAGGAATCGCGGGACTGGCCCACCTCTCCCCGTTCTGCCTGGGCCTGATTGGACCTGGTGCGGTGTACGCCTTGTCCAACCCGGGCAGCTATGCGCGTCGCGAGGCGGCGAAGGCGTTCAACTTCCAGCTGATCGCGCTGATCACCGTCGTGGTGACCGTCATCATCGGAGCGATGACTGGGGCGGACATCGTCGGCTTCATCGTGGGCCTGATGGCGCTCAGCTGGTTCGCGCTCACCATTGTCGGCGGCGTCAAGGCGTTCCAGGGCAAGGACTGGCGGAACCCGATCAAGTCCGTCGTCAAGCTCGAGGTGCTGCGCGAGAAGTAGTCGACCGGCGGGAGGGGCAAATCAGGCGCCGGCGGCCCAGTGCACCAGGTAGACTGGGCAGCCGCCCCACCGACCATGCGACTGGCACGGGGGGCGGAAGCACAACTTAATAGGGGGTGATCGGTTTCGACTTGGGTCGATAGTTCCAGGAGAAGCGGGCCGAGAATCCAGGGTCAACTCGTTAATGTTCCCTGGAAACCAATAAGTGCCGATTCTAAGCGCACTGACTTCGCTCTCGCTGCTTAAGCAGTGATCGAAGGGTCAGACCGGGCTTGCCTCCGTCCCGGACCCTGGCCTCATCAAGGAGGCTTACCCGTTGAGAGCTGCCTTGGGGCTCATCGGGAAAACTAACTAAGGCTGGGCTTGTCTGCAACGTGCTGGCGCGAGTGCAGGAGCCGAGTAGAACGCTTAGCCAGCTGCGCCCGGAGAAGTCTTGGTTCATCGTTCAAGGACGCGGGTTCGATTCCCGCCACCTCCACCAGACCAGTGCCTGGGACCCATCGGGTCCCGGGCACTGTGCGTTCAGCCTCTATTGGCATGCCAGCGACCGGAATGTGGCGGTGCACGATAAATGCGACGAGGGCGGTTTATGACCGCTCTAACGGTAGTCTGAGATACAAGCCGGGGAAATTGCTGACTCTTCTGACGAAAGATTAGAGGTCCCCGTGGGAAGTCGACCTCAACCTGTCGCCAGCACGGCGATGTCGGCAAGCACATTCTCCCCCCTATTCAAGCTCACTGCGACTGTCGGAGTCACAGTGCTACTCGCTGTGAACGGCTATATCGCCGCCCATGAGCGTGAACTACACTCCCAGACCCTGGGCAACTTTTCGGTCCTGTTCTTCGGGATCGTGGGTACCGCGGCCTGTGCCAGGGCTGCTCGGCGAGGCACGCCCATGGCGCGGGGATGGACGCTGCTCACCTTGGCGGCGTTGCTATGGACCCTTGGTCAGGCTGCCACCACGTTCTATGGGGCGACACGAAATCACGTCTACCCTTTTCCCTCCCTTGCCGACGTCGGCTATCTCGGTTACGCAGTTCCTGCCATTGCCGGGATTCTGTCCTTCCCCAGACCCGCGCGCCGAGAGTCGGGGCTGCGGGGGATCCTCGACGCTCTCGTCATCACTTCAGGTGTGCTGTTCGTCAGCTGGGCGACGGTGCTGGAGAAGGTCGTCGCGGGTGAGGGTCTGGACACGCTTGGCTGGCTCGTTCGGTTCACCTACCCGATCACCGATATAGCCATCTGCTCTCTGGTCCTGGCACTAGGCATGCGGCAACCTGCTGGCCAGCGTCTGCTATGGACGCTGCTGGGCAGTGGCCTGGTCGTTCTCGCAGTCAGCGACACCACGTCTCTGGTGTTTGTCTATGAGGGACGGACCGCCCTCAACGGGACGCCGATGATCTTCGGCTGGATGGCCTTCTTTCTGCTGCTCACGCTTGCCACGCTGGCGCCCGTTGGCCAACAGATCCGGTCCCGACGAGATTTCACGCTTGCCTTGGAGCTCATCCCGTACGTGCCCGTGATGGCGGCGTTCATCGTGGCGGCACTTGTTGAGGTATCTGACAGCACTTTCCTGCTGCTCAGCGCCGGAGTCCTGCTGCTTGTCGTCGGTGTTCGGCAAATATTCATCGTGTACGACAACGTCACCTTGACCCGTGACCTGGAAAGCAAGGTCAAAGTTCGGACCGAGGAGCTGAACGTCTTAGGTTCGATCGTGACGTCGTCGAGCGACGCCATTGTCGGGATCTCCCTGAACGGAGTGGTCGCCAGCTGGAATCCAGCTGCCGAGGCCCTGTACGGTCACCGAGTACACGACGTGGTCGGCCGCGCACCCGACTTCTTGTCGGCCGCACAGCTCCGCAGGTTGGACCACCTCCTGAAGCGCGCTGAGCGTGGCCAGGACCTCCACGGTTGTCAGCTGGACTGGGCCCGCAGCGACGGCAGCACCGTCCCCGTGAACTTGACGATCTCACCGATCCTGGACCAAGACGCGGTGCGTGGCATCTCCATCTTCGGCCAGGACAGCACCGAAGGCCGCCGGTCAGCGGAGACGCTGGAAGCGGCCCGCCAGGAGGCGCTGGAGTCCTCCCGGCTGAAGTCGGAGTTCCTGGCGACGATGAGCCACGAGATCCGGACACCGATGAACGGGGTGATCGGGCTCACCAACCTGTTGCTGGACACCTCCCTGGATGACGTTCAGCGTCAATATGCCGAGGGGGTGCATGGGGCAGGGGAGTCGTTGCTGACGCTGATCAACGACATTCTGGACTTCTCCAAGCTGGAGGCGGGGAAGATCGAGCTGGAGGTTGTGGACTTCGATCCCCGTCGCCTCGTCGAGGAGGTGGGTGCTCTGCTGGCGCCGACAGCGTTCGGCAAGAATCTGGAGCTCCTCGCGTACTGCCTCCCCGAGGTGCCAACCACGCTGCGCGGTGACGTCAATCGCGTTCGACAGGTCCTGTTGAACCTTGCCTCGAACGCAGTCAAGTTCACCTCCAAGGGCGAGGTCGCTGTCAAAGTAAGGTCGTTCCCACACGAGTCCGGCTGTGTTCTGGTGAGGGTCGAGGTCAGCGATACCGGCATCGGCATTGCCGACGCAGATCGCCAGCGGCTGTTCCAGTCCTTCTCCCAGGCCGACGCCTCGACAACTCGGCGTTACGGCGGTACAGGCCTGGGGTTGGCGATCTCCTTGCGGCTGGTGGAAGCCATGGGCGGGCGCATCGCGCTGGACAGCGAGGCTGGTGTGGGTAGCACCTTCCGGTTCGAGGTGCCCCTCGCAGTCGGGAGTGCTGCCGGTGTGGACAGCTCGGCAGTCAGCCACGACCTGCTGGCCGGCATGAGAGTTCTCATCGTCGATGACAACGCGACGACCCGCTCGATGTTGGCATTGGAGCTGGGGTCCTGGCGGCTGCAGCCCGATGCGGTGAAGGACGCGGCGTCGGCGCTCGATCAGATGAAGCTGATGGCCGCCGAGGGGCGGCCGTACGACATCGCAGTGCTCGACATGGGAATGCCGCAGACAGACGGGATACAGCTGGCACAGGAAATCTGGGCCGATCCTGTCCTCCAGCACACCGCCATGATCTTGCTGACCTCGACTCCTCAAGTCGATGCCGCGGCTCTTCGCCGGGCCGGCATCCGAGAGTGGCTGACCAAGCCGGTGCGGAACTCCGAGTTGTACGACCGTCTCATGAGTCTCATGGCCCCAGACCACGCCGCGCTCCCAACCCCTGGCTCTGTCGGGGGCACGCGCCTGCCGACAGTCGGCTCCAAGGGCCGTGTCCTGGTTGTGGAGGACAACTCCTTGAACCAGCTGGTGGCCGAGAGGGTGGTGTCTCGGCTCGGCTACCAGGTGGACATTGTCGCGAACGGGGAGGAGGCGCTGAACGCAGTGGACCGTACCTCGTACTCGGCGCTGCTGATGGACTGCCATATGCCCGTGATGGACGGCTTCGAGGCGACAAAGGAGATACGCCGGCGAGAAGGCGAAGGAAGGCGAACTCCTATCATCGCCATGACCGCGGGCGCGCTGCCGGAGGATCGGGAGCGATGCCTGGCCGCCGGTATGGATGACTACACCCCCAAGCCAGTCGACGTTGCTGTGCTGGGGAGTCTGCTGGCTCACTGGATTGAGACGTCACCATTTCCGACGACCCGCGTGGTCGCCGCCATGACCCAGCCGGCTGTCGCGGAGGCGACCTCAGTGGGGGAGCTGGCCATCGACCATGAGCGGCTGGAGGTCCTTCGCGAGCTCGGGTCCAACAACGACACCGACTTCGTGACCTTGATCTCTGGGATGTTCATCCGCGACAGTGCCACCAGCCTGGTCACGCTTCGTGAAGCGGCCGAGGCTAACGCTGCCGATGACGTGGTAGCCGCCGCTCACAAGCTGCGAGGTGCATCCGGCAACGTCGGCGCGAATTGCGTGGCCTTGCTCTGTGGCCAGCTGGAGGCAACCGCGCCCCAGCTGGACTCCGACCAGACCAGCCGACTCCTTGATCAACTTGAGGTCGAGCTCCTGCGTGCCACCCAGGCGCTTGAGACATTCGGACAGGAACCCGCTCTGGATCGGCAGCTCGAGGCGCCGAAGCGACTGGTGTGAAACCTGCTGCAGCTCACCCGGTGAGATGCTGACGGAGTGAGCGTTGAGTGCGTGCGACCGGGACGACGGTGTCACCGCGCTGCCGACAGGGCTGAGCAAACGTGCGTCGTCCTCTGGTGCTGACCGGCGGCCCGGCTGCAGGGAAGACAACGACTGGGCGCCGGCTCGCCGAGGGGCGACCACGGGCAGCCTTCGTCGACGTGGACGACGTGCGTCAGTTCGTTGTGGCCGGGGCCGAACCACTGTGGGGTGGGGAGGAGGGTGTTGCCCAACATCGCCTTGCTGCTTTGAATGGGTGCTTGCTGGCTCGGTCCTTGGTCCGGCACCGCTTCGATGTCGTGGTCGCTGACGTGCTGACGCCGCAGACGGCGCGCGACTACCGATCTGAACTGCCCGACTGCCTCCTGGTGCATCTGGTTGTTCCGTTTGCTGAGGCGCAGCGGCGTGCAGCGATGCGGCACCGGTGGTTGACCGATGAGGAGTTTCGCGAGCTGCACCGCACCGACGCCAACTGGCCACCGGAGGTGGATCACAGCCTCGAGGTGGGAGAGCTGTCGTTCGAGGAACAGCTAGCGGTGGTCGAGGAAGTTTGGACCGCAAGTGATCGATCCGCAGATTCTGATGATCGGTAACAGATGAGTTCGGTGGCGTTCAGTGGTCTGATAGGTGACTCGTCAAGAAGGAGGAGATCATGCCCAGTCCCGAACGAACCGACGTGGCCCAGCACACGATCAACAAGGAGTTCACCGCAACGCTTCAGCAAAGTCCCGCTAAGGGCGGATGGACGTACGTGGTGATGCCCGACTCTGCCGAGGACTTCGGCACCCGAGGCCTGGTCAAAGTCGGTGGAACAATCGACGGCTACCCGTTCCGCAGCTCGTTCATGGCCATGGGCGATGGCACCCACAAGCTGCCAGTGAAGGCGGCCACCCGGCAGCAGATCGGCAAGGGCCCGGGGGACAGTGTCACCGTCCACCTCAAGGAGCGCCTCAGCTGAAGAACACCCGGCAGCCAGGCCCGACTGTGCGCAGAGCCGCCGCGACATTGCTGCCGCTGGGGGCGGTGGGCGTGCTCGCGGTCCTGCCCACCGTGCCTGCATTGCTTGCGCCTCTGCTGGTTGGGATCCTGAGCCACCTCCGCTGCCGGTGCTGATGGCAGTTCAGGCGTTGCAGCTGCTCGCCTTGACCGTGGCAGCGGTGCTGGTCGGGGCTTGGGCGGCACCGCGCGTGGGATTCTGCAGCCGACCCGTGGACCGCGACTGGGCCCATCTCAAGCACGATGTCTGGACAAGCCTCGCTCCTGGGCTGCTGGCTGGAGCGCTCATCGTCGGTGGCGACCTCGTGCTGTCGCCGCTGCTCGGCAGCGAGTGGGCCCGCGCGGAGGCGGAACATCCTCGTACGCTGCTGATCACCGCGGCCGGCGTCCTGTACGGCGGCCTCGCTGAGGAGCTGATGCTCCGCTGGGGCGTGATGTCGGCGCTGACGTATCTGATCTGGATCGCTTTCAGCCGTGGTACCGAGCGCCCACCGAAATGGTCGGTGCACAGCGCCATCGTCCTCGCGGCAGTCTTGTTCGGCGTCTTGCACCTTGGTGCGGTCGCGGCAGCAGTCAGCCTGACGCCGCTGATCATCGCTCGTACGGTCGTGTTGAACGCGATCGCTGGGGTCATCTTCGGCCTGCTGTTTGCGCGGCGTTCCCTGGAAGCGGCGATGGTCGCCCATGCCATGGCGCACGTCACCATCACCGCTGTCGCTCTGCTGGTGTAGCGGAACTTCATCGTCGGCGGAAGGCGGCGGACGTCCTGAGCCGCCAGCCTTAAGCAACGCTTGGATGCGGCACCGAACCGCCGACATACGTCTAGCATGAGAAACCCGAGAAAAGGACGACCAATGGCTATCCCCACCGAGAACGTCGGATCGTTGCCACGACCTGCCCGTCTCCAGCAGATGATCGCGGCCTACGACGCAGGTCGGGTCGGCTTCGAGGAGCTGGCAGCCGAGCAAGACGCTGCCTGCAAGGACTCCATCGAGCGGATGGAAGCAACGGGCGCCCCGATCGTGTCCGACGGTGAGCAACGGGCATCCAGCTTCGCCACCTATCCCATCACCGACACCCTGGCTGGTACGGGCCTGGCTGACAACCTGGCCGCCGACGGACAGTACTTCGCCATCTTCGATGACGGCCACCACCGACAGCTCCCCCGTCTGACCGGCGGCCCATTCCGCTACAAGACCTTTGCTTCCGACTATCTCGCTAAGTCCTTGCCCTATGCGTCAAAGCCCATGAAGCAGGCCGTCATCGCGCCATCCATGCTGTCATTGCTGTATCCACTGGATGAGGAGCTGGACGGCTACCCGCGCGAACAGTTCCTCAACGACCTGTGCGACGAGGCCGAGCGCGACATCCGACAGGCCTTTGCGACTGGCGCCGCCCGGGTATCGATCGACTTCACCGAAGGCAGACTGGCGGCCAAGAATGACCCGCGCAACCCGTGGACCGGGCGGCACATGCTGGAACAGTTCGTCGAACTGAACAACCGCGTGATCGACAGGTTCTCGGCAGCGGAGCGAGTAAACCTCGGCGTCCACACCTGTCCTGGCGGAGACATGGACTCGGTCCACTCCGCCGATGTCGACTACGCGGAGCTGTTGCCGTCGATGTTCAAGATGAACGCCGGATACTTCTTGATGCAGCTGGCAAGCGAGCAAGACAAGGAGCGCGTGTACCGGCTGGTCGGCGAACACAGCCGTGACGACGCCAACGGCGTCCCGCAGGTCTGCTTTATCGGTGTCATCGATCCGCTGAACCCCACCGTCGAGAGCCCGGACCAGGTTGCCGAGGATCTGGTCACGGCCGCCCGCTACATCCCCACGGACCGCCTGGGCGCGACTGATGACTGCGGCTTCTCACCCTTCAGCATCGACAACAAGCCCAAGCACGGTTCGCCCGACTTCGCCCGTGACGTAGCGTTCCGCAAGATTGCGGCGCGCGTACAGGGGACCGACATTGCTAGCGAGCGGCTCGGCCTCTAGCCATCGACACCCGTCTAGGCCCGAGTCACCACTACCTCGATACGTCCGTTGACCGGTTCCCATGAGTGGAGAAGCTTATGCCGGGCGGCGGCCGGTGCGTTCGCGTGGTGGGCCGGTACTCCAAAGACAACAATGTCAAGTACAGGCGGTCGCGGAGCGCGTCGTGTCAACCCCGGAGATTCCGGAGACCTGGGCGGACGCGCCGCCGAGGACTCGGCCGCGGTCGTGGATCGGTGCGAGGGTAGAACTTCGCAGCCCTTGGCTGTGGTGCGGCTAGGCCGTCGAGATGTCGGTGTGCAGCCTGATCTGCTTGATTCGCAGAGTTTCGTCCTCGGTGCCGATTTCACGACTGCCCCCGTCGGGGGCCCAGCCGGCGCCGCTGAGAAAAGCCCGTAGCGGGTCATCTGTGCTGGTCAGCCACCAGGTGGCGCGGGTGAAACCGTCGGTCCGCAGCGTGTCGACGCAGGCATGCAGCAGCCGGGAGCCGTGGCCGCGGCCGCGGGCGGGGGGATCGATGGCGAACTCGTCGATCCTTCCGTCTCG
>CADCUO010000247.1 GCA_902805915.1 uncultured Propionibacteriaceae bacterium
ACACCTCCATCGCTCCTCGCGGCCGGCTGCTGCGGGTCGGGATCGATGTCCCAGTCGGCACCGTCGGAGACGCCTCGGACCATGCGCTGGCCGATCATGCGTGGTCGTGCGCTGGTGCCGCCGTGTGCGCTGACGGGACGAGCCGCACCCCCTGAACGCTGGGCAGTCGTTCGCGCAGCACCTCGGTGAGGTCGTGTTCGAGCTCGTGGAACCGGCCTACCGGCATCGTCGGATCGGTCGTGACCGTGGCCTCGACATCGAGTCGGTGGCCGATCCACCGCATCCGCACCTCATCGACGCCGATGACGCCCGGCATGCCCGCCACCGTGTCCTCAGCCTCGAGCACGAGGGCAGGGTCGACGCCGTCGAGGAGCCGGCGGCCGATGTCGCGGGCGGTGCCCCACAGCAGCACGAAGATCGCGACGCTGATCGCCAGCGCGACGAGCGGGTCCGCGAGCGGGAACCCCAGCCAGATGCCCACCACCCCCAGCACCACGGCCAGCGAGGTGAACCCGTCGGTCCGGGCGTGCACGCCGTCGGCGACCAGGGCCGCCGAGTCGATCTGCCGGCCGACCCGGATCCGGTACACCGCGACGAGCTCGTTGCCGGCGAACCCGATCAGTCCCGCCGCCAGCACCCACTCCAGGTTGGTGACAGGCTGCGGCTCGAAGAAGCGGTGGATGGCCTCATAGCCGGCCAGGACCGCTGACAGGGTGATCATGGCCACGATGAACAGCCCGGCCAGGTCCTCGACCCGGCCGTAGCCATAGGTGTAGCGGCGCGACGCCGTCCGCCGGCCCAGCACGAACGCGATCCACAACGGCACCGCCGTCAACGCATCGGAGAAGTTGTGGATCGTGTCGGCGAGCAGAGCCACCGACCCGCTGACCAGGACCACCACCAGTTGCAGCACCGCAGTCGCACCCAAGGCGGCCAGGCTCAGCTTGACCGCGCGGATACCGGCGTCGCTCGCCTCCAGCGCATCGTCGATCGAGTCGGACGCGTCATGGCTGTGCGGGACGAACAGCCCGTGGACAAGGCCTTTCACCCCGGTCGGGTGCGCATGCTCCTGCTCCCGTGGCCGGCGCGTGTGGCCGTGCCCGTCCTGGTCGTCCCGGCTCGCGGGGGAGGGCCCATGAGGGTGCGGGTGCGGGTCGTGGTGGTCGTGCTGGGGTGCGGCCATGTCAGCGGTCTCCGTCGGTGCGGCGGTGGTGGCCGGGAAGATCGTCGACGGAGTGCTCGGCCTGGTGGATGGCGTCCGTGACCAGCTGGCGGGCGTGCTCGTTGGCCAACCGGTAGTAGACCCGGTTCGCCTCGTGCCGGGTGGCGACGATCCGGGCCAGCCGCAGCTTCGCCAGGTGCTGGGACACAGCAGTGGGTGGCTTGCCGACCAGCTCGGCCAGCGTGCCCACCGACCGCTCGCCGTCCCGGAGCGCCAGCACGATCCGGACCCGGGTCGCGTCAGCCAGCATGCTGAACACCTCGACGGCCAACTCCACGATCTGCTCATCAGCCCGGCCGCCGGCATCGGACAGATCAGAGCCAATCTGCGTCTCTTCGAGCATACGAAGATACTGGCACAGCGCTCGGATCGGGGCGGTCGACGACGACAGCCCGCTGCCGTGAGCGCCGGTGCCCCTGGTGACTGCCGGTCCCGGACCCGTTGGCCGTTGGGGCGGTGCATTGGGCGACACGATCGATGTCTGTCAATATCGACGAGTGTCGAACTCTGCGGTCGTGCTCAGTCCTGGCGAGACGGTGGCGTGCTGCCCGCCGTTGTCGCGTAAGCCGCTCAGCCAGTCGCAGGCTGAGCAGATCGCGCCGCTGGTGAAGGCGTTGGCTGACCCGGTCCGGCTGCGGCTGTTGTCGATCGTGGCCTCCCACGCCGGTGGGGAGGCGTGCGTCTGTGACCTCACCGACTGCTTCGAGCTGTCCCAGCCGACGATCAGCCACCACCTGAAGGTGCTGCACGACGCGGGGCTGCTGGACCGGGAGAAGCGCGGGACGTGGGTGTACTACCGGGTCCGCTCGGCCGCCCTGACCGCTCTGGCCGCACTGATCGCCCCGGCCGCCGAGCCCGCACTGCTGCCGAGGAGCTGCTGATGAGCGCGCACACCTCCGAGCTGGTGACCGGTGAGCAGGAGACCCGGGCCCGGCTGTCGACGGTGGACCGCTTCCTGCCGGTCTGGATCCTGGCCGCGATGGCCCTGGGTCTGCTGCTGGGCCGGCTGGTCCCGGGCCTGGCCGGCGCCTTGGACGCGGTCAAGGTCGGGTCGGTGTCGCTGCCGATCGCCGTCGGGCTGCTGGTGATGATGTACCCCGTGCTGGCGAAGGTCCGCTACGACGAGACCCACCACGTGCTCGCGGACCGCCGGCTGCTGGTCACGTCGCTGGTGATCAACTGGGTGCTGGCGCCGGCGTTCATGTTCGTCCTGGCCTGGGTCTTCCTGGCTGACCTGCCGGAGTACCGGACCGGGCTGATCATCGTCGGACTGGCCCGCTGCATCGCCATGGTGCTGATCTGGAACGACCTCGCCTGCGGCGACCGGGAGGCCGCCGCGGTGCTGGTGGCGGTCAACTCCGTCTTCCAGGTGTTGGCCTTCGGGGCGCTGGGCTGGTTCTACCTGCAGCTGCTGCCGTCGTGGCTCGGTCTGCCGACCACATCAGCGGAGTTCTCGGTGTGGTCGATCACCGCCAGCGTGCTGGTGTTCCTGGGCGTCCCGCTGGTGGCCGGCTTCCTGACCCGGACGCTGGGGGAGCGCCGGCTGGGGCGGGAGGGCTACGAGGCCCGGGTGCTGCCGAAGCTGGGGCCGTGGGCCCTGTACGGCCTGCTGTTCACCATCGTGATCCTGTTCGCCCTGCAGGGCGACACGATCATCGCCGAACCCGGACACGTGGCGCGGATCGCGCTGCCGCTGCTGGTCTACTTCGCCGTCGTCTTCACCGCCAGCCTGCTCATCGGACGAGCCTTGAACCTCGGCTACCCGCGGGCCACCACGTTGGCGTTCACGGCGGCCGGCAACAACTTCGAGCTCGCCATCGCGGTCGCCATCGCCACCTTCGGCGTCACCTCCGGCCAGGCTCTGGCCGGCGTCGTCGGCCCCCTGATCGAGGTCCCCGCCCTCGTCGGCCTGGTCTACCTGAGTCTGTGGGCCCGCCGGCACCTGTTCCCCGAACCCAGTGCCGTGGCCGAGCCGGTGGCACCTACCGAAGGACCTCGCCGATGAGTACCCGTCCCCGTGTCCTGTTCGTCTGCGTCCACAACGCCGGCCGGTCCCAGATGGCCGCCGCGTTCCTCACCCACCTCTCCGAGGGCCGGGTCGAGGTGCGGTCGGCCGGCTCGGAGCCGGCCGACCAGGCCAACCCGGCCGCCGTGCAGGCGATGGCCGAGGTCGGCATCGACATCGCCGCGGAGAAGCCGAAGATCCTCACCGACCAGGCCGTCCGCGCCTCTGACGTCGTGATCACCATGGGTTGCGGCGACACCTGCCCGTTCTACCCCGGGAAGCGGTACGAGGACTGGGTCCTGGACGACCCGGCCGGGCGCGGCGTCGACGCCGTCCGGCCCATCCGCGACGAGATCCGCCGCCGCGTCGAGACCCTCATCGCCGAGCTCCTCCCGGTGACGGAGGTGACGCGATGACCGACGTCGAGATGGGCGCACCTCTGCACGGGATGTCCAGCGACGAGCAGGTGCTGCACCGCATCGTCGACGAGCTCGCCTCACGGTTCGACGGCGTTTGCCACCGAGACCGTCGAGCGGTACGTCTTCGAGTCCTACACCGCGCTGGCCCGCACCTCGAGCGTCCGGAACTTCCTGGTGCCGCGGACCGAGGGGTTCGCCACCGACCGCCTGACTGCCCTGGCCACGGCCAAGGGCGCGCTCGAGCACACCGTCCCGGAGGTGCTGTTCGTCTGCGTGCAGAACTCCGGCCGCTCGCAGATGGCTGCTGCTCTGCTCAAGGCGTGCGCCGGGAGCCGCGTCCACGTCCGGTCCGCTGGCTCCGCGCCGGCTGGGCAGATCGATCTGAACGCGGTCGAGGTGCTGCGCCGCCGCGGGCTCGACCTCGACGAGGAGTTCCCCTAAACCGCTGACCGACGACGTCGTCTGCGCCGCCGACGTGATCATCACCATGGGCTGCGCCGACTCCTGCCCCCTCTACGCGGGCAAGCGGTACCTCGACTGGCCCGTCACCGACCCCGCCGGACGCAGCCTGAAGGAGACCGAGGCGACCGCCCGCGACCTCCAGGCCCGCGTCGACATCCTCCTCGACGAGCTGACCGGAGACCCCCGGTGACCGACAGCACCACCCGCGCCGCGGGCACACCGTCCGTGCTGTTCGTCTGCGTGAAGAACGGCGGCAAGTCCCAGATGGCCGCCGGGCTGATGGCCGAGCGAGCGGGGAACGCCGTCACGGTGGAGTCAGCGGGTACGAGACCGGGCAGCGCGGTCAACGGCTTGTCAGCGCAGGTTCTCGCCGAGGTCGGCGTCGACATCAGCCACAACACCCCCAAGCCGGTCACCGAGGAGATGGTGCGGGACGCGGACGTGGTGGTCACCCTCGGCCGGGAAGCCGAGGTCGACGAGGTGCCCGGCACTCGGTTCGAGAACTGGGACACCGACGAGCCCTCCGAACGTGGTATCGACGGCATCGAACGGATGCGGCTGGTCCGCGACGACATCGCCCGCCGCGTCGACGACCTCGTCCGCAGCCTCGTCAAGTCGTGACCAGGTCACGAGGGGTCGGACGGCGCAGTCCTTACCTTCAGCTTCTTCTCGTCCACCCGGCTGTGGGAGCCTCGGCTGGTATCGACGTCGGGTAGCCCTCCTGCGCTGCGGCGGGACCTCGGCCTGCGGGACGCGGTGGTGGTAGGTCTGGGCGCGATGCTCGGCGCTGGGCGTGTTCGCCGCGTTCGGGCCGGCAGCGGCTGCGGCGGGCCCGGGCCCGCTGGTGGCTCTGGCGGTGGCTGCGGCGGTGGCGTACGGCAACGCCACCTCCAGCGCGGAGCTGGCGGCGGTCCATCCGCTCGCGGGTGGCACCTACGTGTACGGCCGCCGGCAGCTGGGGCCGTCCTGGGGGTCCGTGGTCGGGTGGGGTTCGTGGTCGGGAGGACCGCGAGCTGCGCGGCGATGGCGCTGACCGCGGGTGCCTACCCCTGGTCGGCCCGCCCGCGGCTGGCGGCGGTGGCTGCCCCTCGCTGATGACGGCGGTGAACTCTGGTCAACCTTCACTGCAGCTCGACGAGCACCGGCACATCCTGAGCGCCGCGCTGGCGCGCGCCGAGGAACCTCTGGCGCACTCCCGCCCGCCGACCCTCGTGCAGGGCGCGAGCAGGAGCCGGGCCTCGTGCGCGAGGCAGGCAGTGGCCGAGCGCTGACCGTGCCGCCACCAGGCTCAGCTCAGACGGGCGGTCACGTGGACAGTGACCTCGTCACCGTCGGTCTTGCCGATGCTCCGCCGTACTGCTGCGGCGATGGGCAGCTTGTGCGTGCCGTCACCCAACGCCATGAAGGAACTGCGGAACGGCGACCCGTCGACGGTGCCTGCGACCTTGACCAGCCCACGGGTGCCGAAGATCGCGGCCGAGTCAGCCGGCTGCACGCACGTCCAGGTGTCACCATTGCGCACCTTGCCCAGGGTGGCACTGAACAAGATATCCAGCGGTCCGGATCGATCAGCCATCACGCACTCTCCGTCGTCGGCGCGGTCTCCTCGAGGTAGACCAACCCGTTGCCGTCCGGGTCGGA
>CADCUO010000248.1 GCA_902805915.1 uncultured Propionibacteriaceae bacterium
CACGTGGCCGATCGGGGAGATAGGTCGAGCCGCATAGCTGGACTCCCCCGGCCCCGCGGCGCCGCGCAGCCGGTTGCGAGCCACGGTGACCAGATCGCCGAGCACCGCGCTGGCGGTCGGCGCACCACCGGCTCCGGGACCGTAGAACATCAACCGGCCAGCGAACTGCGACTCGATGAAGACCGCGTTGTAGGCCCCGCCGACGCTGGCCAGCGGGTGGCTTCGCGGGATCATCGCCGGGTGAACCCGAACCGACACAGACCGTTCGTTCTCCGGGTGGTCGACGTCGATAGGCGACAGCTGACAGATGGCCAGCAGCTTCACCACACAACCCATCTCACGAGCTGAGGTGATGTCGGTCGATGTCACCTCGGTGATGCCCTCCCGATAGACGTCAGCACTCGTGACGCGGGAATGGAAGGCGAGGCTGGACAGGATCGCAGCCTTGGCGGCCGCATCGAACCCCTCCACATCGGCGGTCGGGTCAGCTTCGGCATAGCCCAAGGCCTGCGCTTCCGACAGCGTCTCCGCGAAGCCCGCTCCGTCGGTGTCCATCTTGTCCAGGATGAAATTCGTGGTGCCGTTCACAATGCCGATCACCGACCTGATCTCGTCACCCACGAGGGACTCGCGCAGCGGCCGGATGATCGGAATGGCCCCGGCCACGGACGCCTCGAAGTAAAGATCGACACCAGCCTCCTCCGCCGCCGCGAACAAGGTAGCCCCGTCGGAGGCCAACAGCGACTTGTTGGCCGTCACCACCGAGGCCCCGTTGCGCAGCGCCGTCAAGATCAGCGACCGGGCGGGCTCGATACCGCCGATCACCTCCACCACCAGGTCCACATCAGAGCGGCTCACCAGCGCCTCCGCGTCAGTGGTGAACAGCTCAGGGTCCACACCGGGCCGTGGCCGGTTCATCCGCCGAACGGCGATGCCGACCAGTTCCAGCGGTCGGCCAACCCGCGCCTGCAGGTCGGAGGCCTGGTCAGTCAGGAGCCGGACCACCTCAGAACCAACCACTCCGCAGCCGAGGATGGCGACCCGCAGCGGCGTGCCTGGCGGATCGAGCACAGGCTGATCGGCGGGGATCAGGCATGTCATGGGCGGGCGGACCTCTCGTCGGCTAATAGCCGTTGCATCTGGGCGGGTTCATTGTTCACCATTGAAGGGGCGCGGGCGAAACGAACGCGCGCCGGGCCTCCGCGTCAGCCGACGTCCAGGGCCAGCAGGTCCTCGATGGTCTCCCGGCGGATCAGGGTGCGAAGAACTCCATCCCGAACAGCTACGACCGGAGGCCGCGGCACATGGTTGTAGTTGCTGGCCATCGACCGGCTGTACGCTCCCGAGGCCGGCACGGCGATCAGGTCGCCAGGAACGACATCAGCCGGCAGGAACTCGTCGCGGACCAGGATGTCGCCACCTTCACAATGCTTCCCCACCACCCGGGAGAGCGCAGGTGGCGCCGAAGAGCGGCGCGACGCCACAGTGGCGGAGTACTCGGCCGCGTACAGGGCAGTCCGAATGTTGTCACTCATGCCCCCGTCGACTGCAACGTAGAGCCGAGCGGCCCCTCCGTCCAGCTCGACCGGCTTCACCGTGCCCACCCGGTACAGCGCGAAGGTGCTCGGTCCGCTGATGGCACGTCCGGGCTCGATCGACAGATGCGGTACGGCCACCCCTAGCTGGCTGCATTCAGCCTCGATGATGGCGCGGAGCGGTCCGGCCAGATCGGCCGGAGAGCTAGGGGTGTCCGCACTCGTGTAGGCGATACCGAAACCGCCTCCGAGGTCAAGCTCTGAAAGCTCATGGCCGCTTGTCCGGGCGAACTCGGCATGCAGTCGAAGCGTGCGGCGGGCAGCTACCTCGAAACCCTCGGTGTCGAAGATCTGGGAGCCGATGTGGGAGTGGATGCCGACTAGCTCCAGCCATGGGCTTTCCAGGCATGCCTGTAGCGCCTTCGCCGCAGCACCGCCGGCGATGGAGAAGCCGAACTTCTGGTCCTCGTGGGCGGTGGCGATGTACTCGTGGGTGTGCGCCTCGACGCCGGTGGTGACCCGCACCATCACCCGCGGCTCGCGCTGGAGCTCCTCGGCGATCTCGCCCAGCCGCCCGATCTCGTCGAAGGAGTCGATGATGATCCGGCCGACGCCGACCTCAAGTGCCTGCCGGAGCTCTTCGGTGCTCTTGTTGTTTCCATGTAGCCCGATCCGGCGTGGGTCAACACCGGCACGCAGGGCGACAGCGAGCTCGCCGCCGGTGCACACGTCCACTCCGAGGCCCTCCTCGCTCACCCAGCGGGCGATAGAGGTGGAGAGGAATGACTTGGCGGCATAGTAGACGTCCCACCCGGCGAACGCCTCCGCGAAGGCGCGAGCGCGACTGCGTAGGTCCTGCTCATCGACCACGTACGCCGGGGTTCCGACCTGCTCGGCGATCTGGTCAACACTGACGCCCGCTACCTGCAGCACACCGTCGGCATCCTTGGACACGTTCTCGCTCCACAGCCGAGGCAGCAGCGCGTTCACGTCGCTCGGCAGGCTCAACCAGCCGGGCACGCGAGTCGCCGCATCAGCATGGATGGAACCGGCGACGTGCGAGTGAGTCATGCCGAAAACTGTGCCAGATGCCACCGAACAGCCCTCTTACTTATCAGCGGCTGGACATTGCGGCGATCGCGACACCTGCCGGGTGCTCGGGTCGAAACGGCCGGCGAAACTGGTACATTTCTCTCCGGTCCGGAAACGGGTCGACGATGTGGCCCCCGTAGCTCAGGGGATAGAGCACCGCCCTCCGGAGGCGGTGGCGCAGGTTCGAATCCTGCCGGGGGCGCCACTGTTCGCCTAGTCAGCGTCATCTTTCGGCCTGCGCTAGTGGTTTAACCGGATGCGGCACAGCAGTCCTCACCAGATCCCACTACTCTGACTCGCATGCCTCAGACGGAGGAACGAAACCACCGCCGGCGCAGCCTGCGCCGGCTCCTCGGCGGGGCGCTCGTCCGCTTCGCCGCCAAGGTCGACCCCCGCGCGTTGCGAGCAGCTGTACGCGTCGCCGTCAACGCCCACCCCGGCGCGTTGCAAGCAGCCATACGCGTCGCCGCCAAGGTCGACCCCAGCGCGTTGCGAGCAGCCGCCGCAGACCTCCCGGCGCCGGGGCCGCCAGCGGGCCGCCGCCCGGACGGGGGCTGCCTGGTCTGTCACTCGCCTCGGGTGTCGCGCCGCAAGGTTCAATACATCCCCAACCCTGCGCTGCGCAAGACCGTGAACGTGTGCGACCGCTGCGGCTACGTCGCCATCGACGAGATCGGGACGAGCCACTACCGGGTCGCGACGTCGGTCGACCAGCTGCCCGCACCTAAGCGCATAGGGACCACCGAGCGCCCCGGACGCGAGTTCCAGATGGCACGGATGGCGCTGCAGATCCTGGATCGGAAGGGTCCCCAGGACGTACTGGTGTACGGCGCCGGCCGCAGCCTCGACAACCTGCATATCCAGCGCCTGCCCCGCGCCGGCACGGTGTCGATCGCCGACATCATGAAGGTCCGCGACGACGCGCCGTTCATCGACGTGAACGATCCCGGGGAGCAGCGCTTCCCGGTCGTCGTGGCCAGCGAGGTGGTCGAGCACTTCCGCGACCCCTGGTCCGACTTCGCGACAATGCTGGGATTGGTCGAGCCCACCGGCCTGCTGGTCTGCGGGACCAACATCCACAACGGTCGGCCCAACCTCGAGCGGGACCGCTACATCTACTACCGGGACCACACGTCGTACTACTCGCCGGCGTCGATCCGCCGGATCGCCACCGCGATGGGCTTCCACGTGGACTTCCGGTTCCCCGACGGGCTCGGCCGGCGAAAGCGCTACATCCTGTTCACGCGCTCGCCGGGGGTCCTTGACCGGGTCTCCGACTACTTCGGGAGGGTGCCGCTCGCGCCGACAGAGAAGACCTTCAATCGACTGCAGGAGCGGGTGGCGCAGTCGGCGGGCTGATTGTCGTGGCGGCTGGAGGGCTTGCATGAAGATGCTCCCCATTCGAATCCCGCCAGGGGCCTCTCCATAGGGTCGTGGAGGAAGTCCGATCGACGACCGCTCTCTGACGGCGCCTGACTGGAATTCCCCTAGCGGCTTGGAATTGGTGCGCTACCTGAGCGGTTAGTGAGGCGCAGCTCGGGTATCTTAGAGGTAAGGAACGGGCGCCCCATGGCCCTGAATCCAATGCCCCCTGGACCCCCCGACTGGTGGAGCTGACAACAATGGAAGACTCATGATCACGCTCGGCGTTGCAGTGGTTTTGGTTTATTTCGTCATCGCTGAGTCCGCCGTTGGTTTGCTCGTTTGGGATCGTATCCAACGACAGCGGCTACGGAGCGAAAAGACCCAGCAGGCTGCGCGCGACTCGCAGGAGTACTCCGACCTCGTGCTATGGGAGCGTGAGCTGGCGTCCTGAGGGGCAGCCCGAGTCTGACCTCCCCATTCAGGTCGGCCGAATGCGCAACTAGAACGCAACAGCGCCCTCCGGCCGTGACCGGAGGGCGCTGTTGCGTCGGAGATTATCTTCGTAACCGAAGGTCTCCTCTGCGGCAATCTCATGATGTCGGAGAAAAGGCTCGGGGGATCTTCTCCTCCGGCATCGCTTCGAAAACCGTACTGGATGTGGTGGCGGCATGGACACCTGAGCGGGCGTCCACTTTAGGACATGGCAGCATTTGGACAGATCCTGGCGCCGGTGGGCGTCGGATGTGATTCCGGATTACACCGTGGATGGCCGGCTCACTGTAATGTTCGGGCAAACCTCTGTCGCCGAACGGAACCCTCTTGTTGCCTGCCCACCTCTGCTCAGGACCGCCTGCCGCGACACCGTCGGTTCGCCGCCGGGTGATCAACTGGTACGACCGTCGGCGGAGTGGCCGCGTCGTTATCGGAGCCTGGATCGTCAGTCGGCTGTTGGTCCTGCTGGTGCTGGCTACGTTGGAGCGTTTCGTCGTCGGAGATGTCTTCTACTACTGGCGCAAGATCGAGGCGATGTTCGACGTCGGCTTGGCCAAGACGCTGAACGAGTACCCCACCCCGGTCAGCTGGTTGCTGTGGCTGCCGTACGCAGTCACCGGCGGGTCCCGGATCGGCTACCTCATCGCCTTCGTCGCCTTGATGATGGCCTTGGACGCGGTCTTCACGTTCGCTTTGTGGCGGTCGAACGGCCGTCGGCATGACACGTCGATCGACTTCTGGTTGGTGTTTGTGCTGCTGATCGGCCCGCTCTCCTATCTGCGGTTCGACATCCTGCCAGCCGTCCTGGCTGGAGGCGCCTTGCTGGCAGCGCGGCGCCGGCCCTGGGTTACCGGCGCGTTGACTGGCCTCGGTGCCGCAGTCAAGCTGTGGCCGGCCTTGTTGATGCCGGCGTTCCTGGCGTACCGCAAGGACCGACGGCACGCCGGTTTCGCCTTTGTGGCGGTTGGTGTGGGCCTCGCCGTAGTCAGTCTGTTGGCGGGCGGCTGGAACCGGCTAGTGTCCCCACTCACCTGGCAGTCCGGCCGAGGTCTGCAGATCGAGTCCATCTGGTCGACTCCGCTGATGGTGGCCCGGGCGGTCCAGCCGCAGGGTTGGATCGTGGACATGTCCAGATACCAGGCGTACGAGGTCTTCGGTCCAGGCGTCTCCGCCCTGCTGACCGTCAGTGACCTCGCTACCGTGGTGGGCCTCGTCGTCATCGTCGCCTTCTTTGCCCGTGGTCTCCGCTCCCCACAGCCGACGGCTACCGCCGTTGGCATGGTGATCTTGGCGACAGTGGCGATCATGACAGTCACCAACAAGACCCTGAGTCCGCAGTACCTGCTTTGGATGGGCGGCCCGATGGCTGCCCTGCTGCAGCTGCGCCGGGACCAGCCCGATGCCCAGCAGGCGGAGACGACCCGACTCGCCTGGCAGCTGCTGGCTCTAGCCCTGCTGACGCATCTGGTGTACCCCCTCTTCTACGACGGCCTGTTAGGCCGGCAAGGGACTGCCGGCATCATCGCCGCCACGATCGTCGTCTCCATCCGCAACCTGGCTCTGGTTGCGTTCACCCTCGAGGTCTGCCGGATCGCCTGGAGCTCTCTGCGCCGCACCCCGGCCGGCGGGTGAGGACGGCCAGCTCGCTACGGCCCAAGCCGGTCGTAGCCGGCCAGGTCGGGTTGATGAGTGGCTGAGCCAGCGGGTCTGGTGATCGGCGCCGACATCGGCGGTACGTCGACGCGGGCGGTCGTCTGCGACCTGTCCGGCTCGGTGCTCGGCGCCGCCAGCGGGGGTCCCGGAAACCCGAACTCCGTAGGGCTGGACCCGTCCGCGCAACAGATCCGCAGCACCATCACCGACGCCTGGGCCAGGACCGGCCTCGCTGACGCCGCAATGCACCTGGTCCGCGGGGTGGTGATCGGACTCGCCGGCGGATCCCGGGCGACTGACTCGGCTACCTTCCTCCGCGCAGCCGTACCTGCCGGGATAGCGGTCACCCCACACCTGGTGTCGGACCTCACTGCCGCCTTCTGCTCCTCGACCCCGGCCGGCGAAGGGTACGTCCTCGTCGCGGGCACTGGCGCAGTCGCGGGCCGCGTTGTGGGCGACGAGCTGTCCGAGCGCCGCGACGGGTGGGGCTGGCTGCTCGGTGATGACGGGTCAGGCTTCTGGCTCGGTCGGGCTGCGGTCCGGGAGACTCTTGCCGCACTCGAACGGCGCCAGCCGCTCGGGCCGATGAGTGCTGCGCTGCTGGAGGCTGCCGGCAGCGCGGGGCATGCCGAGCTGGTGCAAAGCTGCTACTCCCATCCCCCGACCTGGCTGGCCAGGTTCGCCCCCCTGGTCAGCCGACATGCCGGTGAAGACCCGGCCGCAGCTCGAATCTCGGCTGAGGCGGTGCGGCTGCTCTGCGCGACGGTGCTGAGCCTCGAACCCCGGCCGCACCAGCCTCTGGTGCTTGCCGGGTCGGTGCTGACGAAGCCGGGGCCGATCGCCGACGCCTGCTCCACCAGGCTCCGACGAGAGCTGCCTAACCCGGTCCTTCACGCTGGCGAGGGGGTCCTGGGGGCAGCTTGGATCGGGCTCCGCCACCAGGACGAGGGCTCGCCGACACGGCATGCGCGCCTGGTGAACCAACACCTGCTGCTGCCTTGATCGATGACCACGAAGGGCTTGCGGCGAAACCGCAGCGAGATATGCGACCAGTTGAGATCTGGTCTGGGATTTTGGGTAGCCTGTGACGGGTAAGGCAGGCAAGAGATTGCCCGAGCACACGGACATGCAACGGAAGAAGGCGACTGTGGCCCCCGCGCCCGACCAATCACCCGGATCAACCAACTCCGAGTCGGCGACAACGGACTCCCCTACCGACTTTGGTGCCAATGCGTGGCTGCTGGAAGAGATGCATGACCAGTACGCCAAGGATCCCAACTCAGTGGATGCCAGCTGGCGGGAATACTTCGCCAGTCATGACGGCCCCGGGCCCAACGGTCGAGGGAATGGGGCTGGCGCAGCGGCCGCTGACCAAGCCGTAGGCCGCACCCCCGCCACTACCCCCGGAGCGCCGCAGACAACGCGCGCCGACCAGCGGACCACGCAGCCGGACGCTCCGGCGAAGCAACCGGAGCCGAGCCAGCAGGCTGAGCCGAAGCCTGACGCCGTACGCCAGGAGCCGGCCCCGAACCCAACTGCGGCCGGCCGGCCTGCGGCAACGGTGGAGAAGCCCAACAAGGTCAAGGACGCCAGGCCAACCAAGCCCGGATCGGTTGGCGGCCTGCCCGCAGATCCCCCCAACCCGGCGAACCGTCCAAGCGTGTCGCTCGAAGAGCCGGTCCGTACCACGCTGCGTGGCGCGCCTGCCCGCACCGCCAAGAACATGGACCTGTCGCTCGCCGTACCGACGGCGACCAGTGTTCGTTCGCTTCCAGTCAAGCTGCTGATCGACCAGCGGGTTGTCATCAACAACCACCTGCGGCGTGCCCGCGGCGGCAAGGTGTCCTATACGCACCTGATCGGCTACGCCATGGTGCAGGCGCTGAAGGCGGAGCCGGCCATGAACTGCGGCTATGACGTGGTGGACGGCAAACCCACCATGGTGGTCCCGCAGCACGTCAACCTCGGACTCGCCATCGACCTGCCGAAGGAGGACGGAACCCGGCAGCTTCTGGTACCGAGTATCAAGAACTGCGAGACCTTGGACTTCGCCCAGTTCTGGGCCGCGTACGAGGAGGTTGTCCGCAAGGCCCGCGGCGGCAAGCTGACCGTCGAGGACTTCGCGGGCACCACCATCACCCTGACGAACCCCGGCACTATCGGAACCAACCACTCCGTGCCGAGGCTGATGCAGGGGCAGGGCTGCATCATCGGCGTCGGCTCGATGGAGTACCCGCCGGAGTTCCAAGGCTCCGACCCGGACCGGTTGAGCGAGATGAGCGTCTCCAAGGTGATGACGCTGACCAGCACCTATGACCACCGGGTGATCCAGGGTGCCCAGTCCGGTGCGTACCTGGCCCGGCTGCATGCGCTGCTGCTCGGGGAGGACAACTTCTACGACGACATCTTCCGTGCGCTGCGGATCCCGTACGAGCCGATCCGGTGGGCTCAGGACGTAACGGCCAACCACGACGACCAGGTCTCCAAGCAGGCCCGGATCTTCGAGCTGATCAACGCCTACCGGGTCCGCGGCCACCTGATGGCCGACACCGACCCGCTGGAGTACCGCCAGCGCAGCCACCACGACCTTGACGTGCAGACCCACAGCCTTACGTTGTGGGACCTCGACCGTGAGTTCGCCACCGGCTCTTTTGCTGGTGGCCAGGGTCTGATGAAGATGCGCAAGATCCTCGGGATCCTGCGGGACACCTACTGCCGCACCATCGGCATCGAGTACATGCACATCCAGGAGCCGACGCAGCGCAAGTGGATCCAGGACCGGGTGGAGCGGCCGCACGAGTCGCTGCCACGGGAACAGCATCTGCGGATCCTGGACAAGTTGAACGAGGCAGAGATCTTCGAGACGTTCCTGCAGACGAAGTTCGTCGGCCAGAAGCGCTTCAGTCTCGAGGGCGGCGAGTCCACTATCGCGCTGTTGGACGAGGTCTGTGAGCAGGCCGCCGAGGCGGGACTGGAAGAGGTGTGCATCGGCATGCCGCACCGCGGCCGGCTGAACGTGCTCGCCAACATCGTCGGCAAGTCCTACGCCCAGATCTTCGCCGAGTTCGAGGGCAACATCGACCCCCGCACCGTCCAGGGCTCCGGCGACGTCAAGTACCACCTGGGCGCGGAGGGCGAGTTCACCGCGCTCGACGGCTCGACCATCAA
>CADCUO010000249.1 GCA_902805915.1 uncultured Propionibacteriaceae bacterium
CCTCCTCTTGCCTGCATGCCTGAACGAAGTCGGCCTCGGGTTCCAGTCCATCAGCCCATAGATGCATCCAGTTGGAGTAGGCGCGGTCCACCGGGTCTCGAACCACGACGACAAATCTCGCATTCGGAAGCCTTCGGCGATGGGTCGTCGGGCGTCGGGGAGGTACAGGTAGAACGGCGTGCTTTCGAATCGGACCGATGTCAACGGCGCCTCAGCGAACAGCTCCCGGTAGTCTGCTCGCCGCCAGACCCACTCTTGTAGGCTGTGGGCATCGCCGGGGCCGCGATACCCGGGCGGAGGGGCATCCCCGCACATGTAGTACTTCGGCTCCTTGATCCGCGCGGCGAATATCTGCGAATGCATGGCCAGCGCGGCGTGTAGAGCACTCGTTCCAGCCTTGGGGGGCACCAATCACGATGGCGTCAGGCGCGGATCTCCTACTAGTCACAAGGGATTATAGGGACCGCTGTCAGGGTGCCGGAAGAGGTTACCGGACCGATCCGGCGAACACCGCGGTCTTGTGCACCTTGTCCTTGAAACGGAACCTCATAACGACATCGTCCTGATACTTCGTAGGAATGAGGTACGCCGACGAGACCACCGTGATCACCTCGCGTGGACGGATGGACTGCCGGACCTCCTCTTCGGCAGTGTCTTCCACGACCGTGGTGTCAGCCGTCTTGCGCTTGGGTCCGTACGACACCGACTGGGAGATGTCGCCGGTCTTCAGCGACTTGCTGGTCCCGTTCTTGACCTCGATCGTGAACACCACGAACGGGCCCCCGCCCGACGAGTCGTACTCGTTGAGCTCCGCCTCCTCACCGCCGACTTCGCCATGTCGGATCTCGACGACCTTGAGCTGGACTCCGTCGGGGTAGGCGTACGTCCCCTTGAAGTCGGTGGTTCCACCCTCGGGCTGTGCGGAAGCACCACCGGGCTGGGACGGCTTCCCAGTCGTCGGCGCGCTCGCGTCCGCGGTGGCGAGTCGCAGCTCACCGGCGGGGACCAGCCTGGCGTTAGCGGCTTCAAGCTGTCGCGGGTCACCGGTGAGGGCCCAGATGTCGCCCAGGATCAGATAGCTCGCCCCGGCCGCGGTGCCAGCCGGGACCCGCTCCTGCATCACAGCCTTGCTCTGGTATTGCACGATGTTGAGGTCAGCTCCGCTCTGCAACGTGCAGCGGCTCTGGCTGACGGTACCGCCGGGTGGTTGACCGGGAGCGTCGAGCACCTTGGTACAGCCGACTGCCTTGCTGATCTTCTCCAGGCTGTCGTAGTTGGCGGCCGCTGGGCTGGGGACGCCGCCGCTGCAGGCCGTCCCAGCTACCAGCACCAGCAGTGCCGTCGCTGTTAGTCGTCTCATATCGCTGCTGTCCTATCCTGCGGTTCACCCATGCAAGGCCAGCGCCATACGGGTCGCCGTTCGGGGGGCGTGGCGGCCGGGTAGCCATACGTTACGGCCTGGCCAACCGACCTGGAAAGTGCAGAAGCCGGAGCCGGCACGCCAGAAGGGCGCGCCAGCTCCGGCTCAGCACCAGGCTGATCGAGCTCAGGCAGCTGGTGTGGCGATGGCGGAAACGTCGAACTCGAGCTTGATCCGGTCGCTGATCAGCACGCCACCGGTTTCCAGGGCGGCGTTGTAGGTGAGCCCCCAGTCCTTGCGGTTGATGGTGGCAGCACCCTCGAAACCAACGCGCAGGTTCCCGAACGGGTCCTTGGAGGAGCCGATGAGGGAGAACTCGACCGTGACCGGCCGGGTGACGTCCTTGACGGTCAGGTCCCCGGTGACGCTGTAGAGGTCAGCGTCGAGCTGCTCAACAGCGGTGGAGGTGAAGCGGATCTCGGGGTACTTCTCGACCTCGAAGAAGTCTCCGGTACGCAGGTGGGCGTCCCGCTGCTCCTGGCCGGTGTTGATGCTGGCTACGGCGATCTTCAGCTGGACCGAGGACCTGGCCGGCTCGGCGACGTCGAGGTGCGCGGTGCCCTCGAACTCGCCGAAGGAGCCACGCACGGTCGTCACCATCGCGTGCCGGGTCGAGAAGCCGATACGGGAGTGGGTCGGGTCGACGGTGTAGTCACCGGTGATGTCGGCGGCGGCGGCCGTGGCTGGGTCGAAGTCGAGCACGGCGGTGGTCGGGGCAGCAGTGTGGCCGGCCGCAGCGGTGGACTTGCGGGTAAAGATGCTCATGTCGGTCCTTTCGGGATCGAGGAGGATGTGCTGGTTTGTTGAAATTTCAACTTCCTGCACTAGAGAACCATATCCCAGCTTCGATCATTCCCGAATCGCCGAACGTGTTTCTTAGGCCCGGCCAACCGTTGAGGGCGGACATCGCCATCGGCGGCGGAGCAGCACTCGGGCAGGCACGTCTGTGCTGGTCCGCTCGTTCCTGGGAGGTGGGTTAGCGCAGCACGTGGGTTAAGGTTGGTCGTGCTTGTGGAACGGAGGGCGAATTAGCAACACCAAAGGCGGTGCCGACTAGAGGGGAACAGTAGACAGTATGCGCCGGAGAGCGACGGGGGCACCGCTGACGACCGCGGGCGAGAGATGGGCGTTCCTGGTGACCGCCGTTCTGGTTCTGGCCGTTGTGCTGCTGGTCCGGCAAGCCCTCCAGGCGCCGCCGGAGTCGCCGCAGTGTCCGGACAATGACTGTGCCGAACCCTTCTCCTTCGCAGTTATCGGGGACTATCCCTACAGCGAGGCGCAGCAGAAGGAGATGCCGAAGGTTGTTGACCAGATCAACGCTGACCCGGACCTGGCGATAATCGCCCACCTCGGTGACATCAAGAGTGAGGGGGCATGCAGCACCGCCTACTACCGCCAGATCAAGGCCCAGTTCGACCGATTCGCCGACCCTCTGGTCTACACCTTCGGCGACAACGAGTGGACCGACTGCTTTCGGCCGAGCTCAGGTCGCGGCTACAACCCGCTCGAGCGCCTGGACACGATTCGCGGCATCTTCGTTGCCAAAGCTGGACGCACCCTGGGCAAGAGCGAGCCGGTCACGTCGCAAGCCAAAGAGGGATTCCCAGAGAATGTCCGCTACGACCGGGCGAACGTGTCATTCGCAACCTTCCACGCTGTCGGGCCCCGCAACGGCCTAGCACCATGGCCAGGGCAGACCGGTCCCACAGCGGCCCAGGCCGCTGAGGTACGGGAGCGTACGGCCGCGGCGAATGAGCACATCCGGGCTACCTTCGACACAGCCAGGGAGAAGCGCAACCGGGCTGTGGTCCTGATGACCCAGGCTGACATGTTCGCTCCCAGCTTCCGGGTCACCGCCGACGCGCGTCCCTACAGCACCATCGTCTCCACCATTGCCGAGGAAGCCGCCGATTTCTCCGGTCCGGTGTACCTCTTCAACGGCGACAGCCATGAGTACGTCAGCGAGCAACCGCTCGCCAAGGGCTCCAAGTGGTTGACCACCTACGACGTACCGGCAGTGGAAAACCTCACCAGGATCACCATCGACGGCGACAGGAACCACACCAACTATCTCAAGGTCACCATCCGGCCCTACTTCACCAAGGTGCTCGCCTACACCAGGGTTCCATTTATAGGTCAGTAACGGACCTCTCCGGCCCCCGCTGCCGCGCCTGAACCGCCGCTGCCACAGCGGGGCCTACCCTTGTCGACATGACGGCCCGCAGCCACACCGAGCCCGTGCCGCGGCTCGGCTCCTGGCCGGGCCGCCTCCGACGTGGCCTCGCCGCCTGCTGGCGGGTGCTGGCTCAGGTGGTTGCCGCCTGCCTGCGCTACCGCGTCACCGGACTGGCCGCCGAGGCCGCCTTCTTCGCCATCTTGTCGCTCCCGCCGTTGATCTTCGGCCTGGCCGGGGCCATCGGGTTCGTCGCGCAACGCTTCGCTGTGGAGACGATCGTCGGGTTCCGGGAGCAGATGCTGGCGCTCTCATCCCGAGCCCTCACCCCTGACGCGGTCGACAAGGTGATCGAACCCACCCTGGACGAGGTACTGTCCGGCGGCAGGTTCGAGGTGATCTCGATCGGTTTCGTGATCGCCTTGTGGTCAGGATCACGGGCACTGAACGTCTTCGTAGACACCATCACCATCATGTACGGCCTCGCCGGCAGACGGAGCATCCTCCGTACCAGGGCGCTGTCGTTCTCGCTGTATCTGGTCTTCTTGGTGGTTGGGGTGGTGCTGTTGCCGCTGGTGCTGGCCGGACCCGGCTTCGTGGACCGGATTTTGCCGAACCGGCTGGAGTTGATCGCGACGCTCTACTGGCCCGTGGTGCTGCTCGGCTCGGTGTGCATCCTCACCACCCTCTATCACCTGTCCGTGCCAGTCCGTACCCGGTGGCGCGCCGACCTTCCGGGGGCCGCGCTGACCCTGGGGCTGTGGATTGGAGGCAGCGTGCTGCTCCGGGTGGTGCTCGGCGCCTCCGCCGGATCAACCTCCATCTACGGCCCGCTTGCCGCCCCCATCGCGGTGCTGGTGTGGCTCTACCTGATCTCCCTTGCCGTCCTGGTGGGCGCTGCCGCCAACGCCGCGATCGACAAGGTCTTCCCTGGTCTGTCGGGCATCAATCCAGCGGATCACCAGAAAGTGCTCGAGGAGCCTCCGCAGCGACCGCTCTAATCCCGACGACGGTGCCTCCTGTTGGACCTACCATGGGGCCGCGGCCAGGTGTCGACCCACTCTGGTCCGCACACCATCTCGATATTTGGATGCGCGTCTCACGATACGAGAATTCAACTTGATTCGGCCGCTCCGCTGGCGGAGGGTTGGGCCATGCGCATCCTCTCCGTTTCGCCTGACGCCTGGCTTGAGCCAGCGCGGACGGCCAAGCGCGAGCCGTCTGGGTTGACCGCGCGCCGCTTCGTCGACCTTGGTCGTACGGAGTCAATGATGTGTCCGCAGCACGCGTACTGACACCCCCGTACGCCCCAGCGCAGCCTCGGCTCTCTGCCGTCGGCTGTACGGAGTGCCCCACGAACTGAGGACGTGAATGACCACCCAGACCCCCGCAGGACCACCCGCTTCCGGGCCACGGCCGCCGCAGACACGCCCTGCCGGAGCCGGCAAGCCGGGAGCCCGTGCCCGCAAACCGCGCGGCGAAGGGCAGTGGGCCCTGGGTTACCGGGAACCGCTCAACCCCAACGAGCAGTCCAAGAAGGACGACAACCCACTCAACGTCCGGGCCCGGATCGAGAACATCTACGCCCACCGCGGCTTCGACTCGATCGACCCGAGCGACCTCCGTGGCCGGTTCCGGTGGTGGGGCCTTTACACCCAGCGCCGCCCTGGCATCGACGGCGGCAAGACCGCGACGATGGACCCACACGAGTTGGACGACTCCTATTTCATGCTGCGGGTACGAATCGACGGCGGTGCACTCACGACTGAGCAGTTGCGGGTCGTCGGGCAGATCTCGGTGGACTTCGCCCGCGGCACCGCCGATGTCACTGACCGGCAGAACATTCAGCTGCACTGGATCCGGGTCGAGGACGTGCCCGAGATCTGGCGTCGGCTGGAGGAGGTGGGACTGTCCACCGCGGAAGCCTGCGGCAACTGCCCACGCTTGATCCTCGGCTCACCGGTGGCATGGATCATGGCGGGCGCGATGATCTACCGCAGCTCGAGG
>CADCUO010000250.1 GCA_902805915.1 uncultured Propionibacteriaceae bacterium
GGTGATTCAACGCCCTCCTCCAGTGCTGCCTGCCCGTAGACAATGCCGCGCAGCAGCCACCGCGGACCCTCCACCACCCACATCCGTGACGGCTGGTACCCCTGCTCACCGTCTGGGGTGGTGACCGGCAGCAACCGGCGCAGCTCCACCCCTAAGGGCCCTTCGACGACCGCCGCCGAACCACCGGCCTCGGTGGCGCTCTCGATGATGTCCTCTCGGAGCTCGCTCCACAGGCCACCGCTGCGCGGAGCGGCGTACGCGCCCAGCTCGATCGCTGAGTCCTCGCTGATCAACATCGCCGAGATGATCTGCTGGGTCTCCTCCGACATCTGCAGCCGGAGCTCCGCCCCGGGGAAGCCGGTCACCACCATGCTGCCAAGGTCGATCCGCGGGTGGGCCGGGTCCGGCTCGTCCTCCTCCAGCTCAACCTCGGAGGCGTCCCACGGGCCGTCGGCTCGCCAGTCCTGGGCGTCCAGCGCTTCCTCATCCAGCACGTCCGGGTCAGACCCAGCCGTGCCGTCGCTGTCGTCATCGGCTCTGTGGGCGTCCGCATAAGCCAGATCGGAGCCTGTCGCGGTGGACTCCTCGGCACCTGGGGTCTCCTCTGCCGCCGACGTGGAGTCGTCCGTCTCCTCCACCTCGGCCTTCTTGCCGCGCCTGAAAATCATTGTTGCTGCTCCTGTGGGTGTGCCGAGTTGCTCAGTATTCCTCCGGTGGACCCGTGCCCGCCAATCCCGCGCGCCGAGTCCGGCAGCTCGGTCACCGGTACGAAAGCCGCCTGCGCGACCGGTTGCACCACCAGCTGCGCAATCCGGTCACCGCGCCGGACCCGTACCGGCTCGCTGCGATCGGTGTTGAGCAGACAGACCAGGATCTCGCCCCGGTAGCCGGCGTCGACGGTACCGGGGGTGTTGACGATGCTGAGGCCGTGGCGGACCGCCAGACCAGACCGAGGGTGCACGAACGCGGCATAGCCGGCCGGCAGTGCGATCGCGACGCCGGTCGGAACCAGCCGCCGCTCACCCGGCGCCAGCACGAAGTCCTCGCGGGAGCGGAGGTCGGCTCCGGCGTCTCCGGGATGGGCGTACGAGGGCATCTCCAGCTCGGGGTCGAGCTGGTGCAGCAGGATCTCCACGGGACTCACCTGACCAGCGTAGTGTCCGGCGGAGCGACCCTAGTGCCCGAGCGGAGCGACCCTAGTGTCCGAGCGGAGCGACCCTAGTGCCCGAGCGGAACGACCCTCGTGTCCGAGCGGAGCGACCCTAGTGCCCGACCGGGCGGGCCTAGTGCCCGGCGGACTTACGCCGCTCCGCCAGCGCGGCCGACACTGCGGCCGCCAGCTCCTGCGGCCGGCGGGTCCCCACCAGCCAGTACGGGGTCGGGTCGTCGGGATCGTCCACGGTGAGCTCGACCGCGGTAGCCAGGTACGGGCGCAGCGCCAGGTAGGCACGGGCGTCGGCTTCGGTTCCGCTGCGGCGACGGCTCTGCTCTGCGTCCAAGGCGGCGCAGCCGCCGACATAGGCCAGCTCGATCATGGCCCGACCCACCCGTACCTCGTTGGTGCTGACGGTGATCTGGGCCGCGAGAGCGACAAATGCTGCACCGGCTAGGAGGAACGACACCGCGGCGACGGTGAGACCCCAGGCCCAGCCCAGGTAGAAGCCGATGGCTAGCAGCAGCGAGAGAGCGAACAGCCCGGACAACACCCACCAGGTCAGCGGCACCCACAGGCGTTCACGAAACAGCACGGGGTCAACCTACGCGGTCGGCCGGAAACAGACGTCCACCGTGGGAACGGACATTGAGCTGGACTTAGCGAGAAATTGATCGAGGCCCACGGGCGATTGACAGTGGGTGTCAGTGCCTCCACAGGGCCCGTCTCGCGCTCGTCCTCAGCGCGAGACGGCTTGCTGGGTCCCGTCAGGACTCCTCGTCTGTGGGGCAGCGCTCGGCCTAAGTCAGCCAGCGCAGTCGTAGCAGTAAGCATCGCCGTTCTTGCGCTCTTCGGCGATCTGGCTGCGGTGGCGTACCAGGAAGCACCCGGCACAGGTGAACTCGTCGGACTGCCGCGGCAGCACCCGAACAGTCAGTTCTTCGTGGGAGAGGTCGGCGCCGGGGAGCTCGAAGGCTTCCGCGGCCTCCGCTTCGTCCTCGTCGACCTTGCCGGAGTTTTTGTCGTTGCGTCGAGTCTTGAGTTCTTCGATGCTGTCTTCGTTCAGCTCTTCTTCGGTCTTGCGTGGGGCGTCGTAGTCAGTCGCCATTGTTCCCTTCCCGGGCTCTCAGCCCAGTTCTCATCAACCTCAGTCCAGGCTCATCGAGTCTGGTCGTGCGCATGCATATCACACGGATCGTGTACTGCCCAGTCATGTGCCCCTATAACGTGTCCGGGCGGACAAAATTCCCTCCCCGACAATGGGTCTCCAGAAAGGCCAGCACGGTCTGGTACCAGACGATGCTGTGCTGGGGGGTGAGGATCCAGTGGTTCTCATCGGGGTAGTACAAGAACTTGTGCGGCAGCTCGTCTGGCGGGCCCGGGTGGCGCGAAACCAGCGACCACCACAGCGCCAACCCCTCCGAGATCGGGACCCGGTAGTCCTTGTCGCCATGGATCACCAGCATCGGCGTGCTGATGTTGTCGGCGTGCCGGTGCGGAGAGTTCTCCAGCTGCATCTGGTGTGACAGCTCCCGGGCCCAGAACCAGGCCGCGTCGGTGGTCGGGCCGAAGGACTCCAGGTTCCACAGGCTGGCGTGCGTCACGACGGCGGCGAAGCGGTCGGTGTGGCCGGCGATCCAGTTGGCCATGTAGCCGCCGAACGACCCGCCCATGGCCGCGGTGGTGGTCTCGTCGATGTCGTCGCGCCGCTCCACCTCGTCGGTGATGGCCATCAGGTCCGTGTACGGCGCCGCGCCCCAGGCCCCCCAGCCCCGCTGGATGAAGTCGAGTCCGTAGCCGGTGGACAGGGCCGGATCGGGGAGGAGCACCGCGTACCCCTGGGCGACCATCAGCCACGGGCACCAACGCCACGACCAGGAGTTCCAGGAGCCGAGAGGGCCGCCGTGGATCCACAGCAGCAGTGGCGCGGGCTTGCTGGCTGAGGCGCCGCCCGGGAGCAGCAGATAGCCGCGGACCCGAACACCGTCGTCGGCCACGGTCTCCACATTCTCCAGCCGACCGGGCAGATCGGGATAGCTGACCGGGCCGTGGAGCACGGTGGAGATGGCGTCGCTGGTCGAGACCGCGACCACGCTGCCCGGCTCGCTGTACGACGTCTGGATGGCGTAGAGCACTGCGCCGTCAGCGGAGAGGCGGACCGAGGAGTGGGTGCCCTCCCTCGTCAGCCGTCGACGCTCCCCGGTGGCCACGTCGACTGCGTAGATCGGTCCGTGCCCGTCCTCGTCGAGGACCACGTACACGGTCTGGCGGTCCGGGGAGAAGGCCACCGGGGTCGGCCAGGCGTCCCAGTCCTCCGCCAGCGGCCAACCCGTACCTGAGCTGCGATCGACCAGCCACAGCACCTGGTCGGGCGCGGTCTCCGGGGTCGAGCGCAGCTCACGCACGCACAACATCAGGGTGCCGTCGTCGGAGGGCACCCCACTGTTGAACTCGTAGCGGTCGTCGGCTGCGGCTATCAGCTCACGGCGACCGGTCGCCATCTCGACGGCGGCCACCGAGGAGACGGTCTCCCCACCGGGACGCGGCTCCAGCCAGTCCAGCACCGCGACGGTGCCGTCGGCCGACAAGGACATCGACGGTCCGATGCTGCGCCGGGCATCGGGTAGCAGGTCCCGGAAGTCCTCCGGGGTGACGGTACGGTCGCCGTCGATGTCCACGGTGAAGTCGACGGCGAAGAGGTGAGTCTCCTCCGGACCGATGTCGTGGTCCCAGAAACGTACCGGATAGCCCTCGTGCAAGATGGCCGACACCTTGCGCTTGCGGCGCAGCTTCCGCTTGGCCGCATCGGCGGTCTCGTCGGCCGCACCGACATGGACACCGACGCTGAACAGGGTCGTCCCGGCGTCGCGGGCGGTCGTGATCCCCTGCCAGCCGCCGTCACGACGGGCCAGCACGTACGCCTCACCGCCGCCGGCCGGCAGGCACCAGACTGCACCGACGTCCTCAGACTCGTCCTCCTCCTCTGGTGGCACCGGCCGCTTGGAGGTGAACAGCAGGCTTCCGTCCGGCAGGTACGCGGCCGCCGACTCGCCGTCCACTGAGCGGGTGTAGCGGCGAGCCGGCCGTTGCCCGTCAGGGTCCACCTTCCACCAGGCGGTGCGGTACGCCGTCTTGGTGTGGTCCGGCGCGGACACCGACACCAGCAGGTCGCCGTTGGCACCGAGCGTCAGCCCACCGAGCCGGGGCGTCGCAACGTAGGCGTTCAGGTCCTCCCACGGTGACCCGGTCGGGGTTTCCTCGGTGCCGGCGTCGGCGCTGTCGGCGGGTACGTCGGCCGACAGGTTGGCCACGTTCGGGGAAGAGTCGGAATCTCCCGCGGTCAACTGGAGGGAGGCAGGACCAGACACGTTGAGCTCCTTGGTTCGAGGGTGAGTGCTGAGGTCGCGCAGGGAACTATGGCACGGACACCGCCGCGCCGCGTCGGTGACCGCTGGCAAGGCAAGCCCGAGCTGCTACCTCGCTGCGCCGGTCCGGCGTTGTCCTAACTTGCGGACGCTCACAACCCGGGCACGCTCTGGCACAGCGACGGCCGGTCCGGCTGCCGCAGGTTGGGACAGCAGGAGGGCAGGCAGCGGTACCGCCCGATGGTGCCTCCCCTGATCACCGCCGGGTCGACCAGGTCACCGCGGGCGGCTCCGGCTCGTTCCTCCATCAGGTCAACCAGGCCGGCCACGAATACGGGGTTGATGCCCGCCGTCGCAGCTCGGGCAAAAGCCACGCCGAGGTCGGCCGCTGTCTGGCGTGCCTCGGTGTCCAGGTCGTAGATCACCTCCATGTGGTCGGAGATGAAGCCGATCGGGATGGCCACCACCGCACCGACCCCCTCCCCGGCGAGCTCGGTCAGCGCGTCGTTCACGTCGGGCTCCAACCACGGCTGGTTCGGCGGCCCCGAACGGGAACAGAAGACCAGGTCGCCGCGGTACTCCGTCCCGCGCGCCCGGTTGACCTGGCGGGTCACCTCGTCCCGGACCGCACGATGCCAGTCGACGTATCCCCCCTCGGGGCTCTTCGGCGCAGGCCCGGAGGCCTGCGCCATCGCTATCGGGATGGAGTGGGTGACAAACAGCAGCCGAGCCTCCTCCGCACCTGCACCCAGCTGGTCCAGGCCGGTCAGCGTCGCCTCGACGGAGGCCGCCACGAACGCGGGGTGGTGAGCGTAGTGCCGCAGTCGGTCAACCTGCAGGCTGGTCCCTGCTGCGGCGTCGAACAGGTTCTCCCGGTACTGCCGGCAGGAGGAGTAGGAGGGGTAGGCGCTGGTGATCACGGCCAGCACGCGGGAGTGGCCGTCAGCCTCCATCTGGGCGAAGATCTCACCGAGATACGGGTCCCAGTTGCGGTTACCCCAGTACAGCGGCACGTCCACGCGGCGCTCTCGAAACTCAGCCGCAAGTGCCCCCAGCAGCATGCGACACTGGTCGTTGATCGGGCTCCGGCCGCCGAAGCCGAAGTAGTGCTCCCCCACCTGTTCCAGCCGGTCGGCTGGGATTCCTCGTCCGCGGGTGACATTCTCCAGGAACGGTACGACGTCTTCTGGTCGCTCCGGTCCACCGAAGGAAACCAGCACCACGGCGTCGTAGGGATCCAGCCGGCTGCCGGTCACCGGGCCGGACTCGGCACTGGCTGCTGGACGAGGCTCTACATGGTCACTCAAACAAATGATCTTTGCGCATAGGAGGTAATTCGTGGCCGGTGGGTTCGGGGCGTACCGCACGGTCTGGTCTGACCGGGCGGCGCGCAACTTCAGCCTGGCAGGCCTGGTAGCCAGGATGCCGATGTCGATGACCGGACTCGGCATCGTGCTGCTGGTCTCCATCAAC